>NZ_DASTAT010000018.1 GCF_035712445.1 Oligoflexus sp.
AATGATCCGTGCTAGATTGTCCAAAGACATGGGGTAAATCCCTGATTTGGTTGATGTTGTGGCAAACCCAACCTAATTGGAGATTCCCCATGTTCCTATTTTCCTTTTCTTAATCGCACCCACACTCAACCGAGATGACCCGGACTTAGGCTGCGCCGAGTTGCAATCGCCACTGTGCAACGGTATTGTCGTAAGAAGTTTCCTTCTTTTCATCGGTGAAATATTGACTATCATTCGTCCTAGATTGACCGATCACTTCGGCATTCCGATTTCACAGGAAAAAGCTGACTTCGCGATCCCTTTCCTAGATGAAGATCTTCCTCTCTACGTGGACCCCTTTCTTCTTTGGAAATCTCCGTCTCAGCAAGACCAAGCCCTGCATCAGAGTATGATCTATGCATTTCGTTCGCTAATCACGAAAGGGAGCCAAAGTGAACGAATCGCCAAACTTCAGAAAATATCTGAATGTTCAGAAGTCGGCTTGGGTGAATCCGCGACAAGAAGAGGAGTCAAAATCGGGCAGGAATTGGCGAAATCCATTCTCGAACATTTTGAAGTCTCAAAGCAGAAAATGGGGACAGATGTAGAACATATCGAAGAAGTGCAATTGTTCGTGGACAAGGTTTCGAAAGACCGGATCAGTGATTTTGCATGCGTCTTGCTAAAATCTTTTATTGTTGATTTTACGCTGGACCAGTGCGGCAAGTACGGGATCCCTTGTCAAAAAACCACGATTCTAGATTTGTACGACGATCGAAAAGATGTGTTTAAGAATATCGAAGTTGAAGTACCGATAAACCCAAATGATGGAAAGCCGATCCTTTTCGTTCCAAAACGCTGGCTTCGTTTTAGCCCATGGATTGGCTACGAAGACTATTTCAAAAACCACTACTTAAAGCAGTACGTTGAAGAAGGGGCTCCGCATCCGGGACGAGTGGAGATTCTGAACTTCAACCGCGACAACTATGGTGTCATCGACCGATATATTAAGAATCGCGAAAAATCGTTTGCTGATTGCAAAAATGATCCATTGTTCTCGACGATTCCTGTCGTTTCTGCAAAGAGATTGTTGGCAGCCATAAGTAAGCTTCCTTCCGGCAAGACCAATAACGCAGACAAGAAATATGAAGATCAACTTTGTAGATTGCTTCCATCGCTGCTCTATCCTCATTTGGACTTCGCAATGGAGCAATCACGGACGGACTCTGGGGCTCATATTCGGGATCTTGTTTTCTACAACAATAAGAGCATCGGTCTTTTAAGCGATCTTTGGGATAAATATTCCTGTCGGCAAATTGTTTTTGAGCTGAAAAATGTTAAAGAATTGGAACGAGATCATATTAATCAGATTAATCGTTATCTAAAGGAATCTTTCGGGTCATTCGGAATTTTGGTGACTAGAAATGAACCGACGAAGACTATTCAGAGGAATTTGATTGACCTGTGGTCAGGACAGCGAAAGTGTATTCTTGTTTTGACGGATTCGGACATCGACATGATGGTGAATGTGTTTGAATCCAAACAGCGAGATCCGATTGAAGTAATAAATAAAAAGTATGTTGAATTTATGAGAGCGTGCCCAAGCTAAGGGAGGACCTTTGAATCAAGATGAAATAGATGCCTTCGAGAAAATTAACGGCCAGCTTGAATCGGTTTACGTCGAAGTTAGTAGTTTATCAAAAAAGAATCCAAATGATGCTGTCAGTAAATTTAAGTTGGGCTTTGTTAATGCGCTACTGATTGCAGCGAATGATGTTCTAGGTGACGACTACAGGCCAGCAGAAGATTTTTCAGTTTTCGATGTTGATTCTCTTCCTACGACTAGCGATGTAGCTTTTGTCTGTGGTCAGTATCTATCTTGTCTTGAAAAATTGAGGTCAGACAATATTGAATCTGAATTTGGCGAATGGTACTGGGTAATCAATAAGCGGCGAAGCGAAAGCTTTACGAAACCACCTGAAAAATTAAAGAAGAGGTGATATGGCAAAAGCGTCGAAGACACTTCCATCGTTGGCTGAGGTCAAAAGTTTCATTCTTATCGAACCAATGATCCGGTCGCTTGTTGAAGAAATGAAGGAACTTTCGAAGAAGAAACCCGATGGAAGCCTTAACAAACTCAAGGTTTCGATGATCAACAAGCGTTTGAAACCGATGAAGGAACTGTTTAAAATCCTCCCTGTTTCTGATTTTCTCGACGATTTGGATGAAGAATCCCTCCCTTCGAACAGCGATACAGTCCTTATCTTGGGGCAGTACACCGGAGCTATTGAGTCATTCCGAAACGCTTTCCGCGCTACAGTTGACTATAAGCCGGGGTGGAGCACAAAGGAAGGATTCTTCAAAGATAGCGATATCGGTGGAGTATGATTTCTAGAGCCCGTTTGCCGTGGAACGTTTAGTAAAATGATTTGTGCGCAAGATTTTTGTCTTCGCGATAGTTTCGTCGTCCGTTCAAAAGAAGGTCGGTAATGCCGTTCAGGTGGTCGGGTGCTAGGTGGGCGTATCTCATTGTCGTGCTAATATTGGCGTGACCAAGCAGGGCTTTGACGTCGAACATGCTCACACCATTCATGGCAAGATGGCTGGAAAAAGAATGGCGTAGATCATGCCAGGTGATAACTTTCACGCCAGCCGTTTCCTGCAGCGGTTTGAAGCGGCGATCGACGATGTGATGATAGTCGCACGGTAGGACGGATTCCTTTTGCGGAATCGACGACCGCAGCTTCAAGATTCGGTAGACGACTTCGTTCATCGGAATACGTCTTATCTTCTTTCCTTTGGTGTGGCTCAGTAACGTCCCCGTCTTGTAGCAGTGGTTCCTCTTGACCGTGATCTGGCGAGCCTCGATATCCAGAGCATCGCGTAAAAGCCCTTCCATCTCGCCCTTCCTGAGACCCATATAGACCGCGATGGCCACTAAATCATGAAGATAGGGGTCGTGGATCTTTGCGTAAGCGAGGAAATTATCGCGGTCTTCGTGGTTCCAAAAGTCGAAATCTTGCTCACCAACGGCCAGCGGTTTTACCCCTGCGCAAGGATTCTTGTCGAGCAGGTCCCAGCCCATGGCGTCTTTGAACAGATTATGATACAAACCTATGATATTATTGATTGTTTTTCTTGAGAGGCGCTCTTCTTCGACCAGCGCGGACTGCAGGCTGTGAACGTCCTTCCTCGTGATGTCGCGAAGGTTCTTTGCACCCCACCAAGGCAGCAGGTAATTTCTCAGTATCGCTTCATCGTTCTTTCGCGAACCAGCAGTCTTGTTCGCGTTCGCGTAGTCACGGAACCAGACTTCCTTGTATTCGAGAAGTGTCATCGCAACAGGTACTGGCGCTTCCGGGGGGAAAACCATCCTTTGCTTTTCCCGGCGCACCTCGATCTCGAATCGGTTTGCGTCATGTTTCAGGTCAAAGATTTTTGACCGGTGGGTGTTGTTCTCCCGCCAACGTACTCGGTAGTTACCTTTGCTAGTCTTGCTCACACTCATTTCTTTTCCTTCCTGCTTTCGAGGAACTCGCAAATACGCTCCCAGCGGTAGCGAACGTTCCAACGCAATTTGCACATACCGATCCGAAGTCCACAATTGAGGCCAATCAGGATCGCTGCATGCCATTCAGGTTCGGAGGCAGCTGAGTCGACGAGCCTTGCCTTTTCCTCATCGTCCAGAAACTCTACCCGCTCAGCCGCGACGCGGAGCTTCCTAATTTTTGGAAGCTTGTCTAGCAGTGGTGCGAGATGTCGGGGAAGTGACTTCTTATGGTAGTTCAACCGCCTGGAAGGCAATGTCCAAAATCAACAGTCATTGGTGTTGTGATGAAAGTGGCTGTGGAGTCTAGCCAACAATCCAGCCGCTTCCGGGCAGAAAATCGTCACTCCACCGCCCTAAGAAAAATGCGGGGCGAACGACAGTCATAAGTTGCCGTAATTACGATATTTTGTTTTTTTGATCCATGCTGGTTGCCGTTCAGCAGGAGAACCAAAATTGGTGTTGAAGATTCTTGGCATAAATGCTTAAGAAATAGTCATTTTGCTTTCCTGTTACCTGTTTTTGCCGAGGGTTTAGTTCGGCGACAAAATTGCATCTGCACGGACATGCTTTAATAATAATAATAACAACGGTTTATGTATGAGCACCTGTATATTGTCTAAAGTTTTCCCGTGCTTAGGTCGATCAGATATAAAGATTTCTCGATCGTGGGAGAGAGCTATGGCTGAACCACAAAATCCTCCATACGAAGCGAAGCAAGTCGCCAACTGGTTTCTTGTGAAGGCCAGATCTTCGGGAGCTTCACTTTCGCCGATGCAACTGCAGAAGCTGATTTTTTTCGCCGTAGGTGAAGCGAAGGCTAACGGCATTGACCTGATAAATCAAAAATTTCACGCTTGGCAATACGGTCCTGTTGAGCCAAGTGTGTACCATGAGTTCAAAGACTTTGGTGGAGGGGCGATTACCACATTTGCTAGTCGCTGGGATGATAGCGCCTCAAAATTTGTTCATTTCGAAGAACCAGTAGATTCCATTTCTGTGCCGATCCTTGAGAACATCTGGAAAGTTTTTGGAGAAAAAGATGGCCCAATGCTTTCAAGGATAACGCACTTGGCAGGTACACCATGGGCAAAGTGTGTAGAAAAAGCTGGTGGTGAAGAAAAGCTAAAGTTCAAGACAGTGCCAATTGATGGCGATGACTTGCGCGAGTATTTTAATGGTGATCAATGGTCGAAAATCAAAAGTCTCATGATGAAGCAGCACTAAATGCGCTTCAGAAACAGCTTGAAGATGTAGTGACCCCCGACATCCTGGAACAGGAGCAGAACCCTCCTGATTCACTTCTCGTGCCGCCCCCAGCAGACCACTTTGGAACAGCACAACAAAAAGACGAGTTCTCCAAACTATGGGATCTTTTTCAAAACTCTTTTCAGCGAAGTGAAGAAAGACTGCATGCCGGTCGTGATGGGTATAAGGATTTTGTCTATGCCCTTTGTTCGATTCTGCTGGTTTTGAATGCGTTTGTAGTGTTTTGGCTGTTGCTAGGACGAGTGCCATCCGATAATTCTACAAAATTGCTATCTGTATTCGTATCAACGACTCTACAGGGTATCTTCTGGATAATCGGCGGAGTCGGAGCATTCTATATGTTTAAAGGGACTCAATTTAGACCAAAGCACATAAAGCAAATAGCAGGAGAATTAGTAAAGGAACGGGTCAAAAAGAAGAACAGGTAAAAACAGGACTGCGACAGATACTATCTTTCTATGTTTAAAGTGTGCCGTAAAAGTGCTGAAAAATTGTTAGTACCCCCTTCTTAGACTTTCCAAAGTTTTCCAAGGATTTCCATTAATATACCGACATGTTTAAAGTATTTCCGGTAAAGCCAAGACCCGCGCGATTTCCAATTTGCGTTGCCAAGGGCTCATAACCCGAAGGCCGCAGGTTCAAATCCTGCCCCCGCTACCAAAAAAAATAAGCGCCTGGATCGAAAGATCTGGGCGTTTTTGTTTTTGGTCGTTGCGATGATATCCGATTTGATTCGTGCCTGTGGGAGGCTCACTATTCTTTATTTCTTACGTGATTGGGACTCCCATTCCTGAAATTCACTTGGTCTTACTTTAAATCGTGCGATATTTCCAGCATGAAGGCTCAGGATTTCGGTTTCAACTATTTTAAAAATATCTGATCTTTCTGATTCTGAAAGACCAGTTTCTTCAAGGATGTTTTTAATTTTCTCAACAGTTTCCGATCCATGTAATTTCTGCAAAATGATGGTTCGAACAATCTCATGGATCAAACTTCGAAATTTCATTTTCAAAATATTAGGTTCACCCATAGCTTCTTGTATGGCTGAGTATCGCTGAGCTGATCGTTTGTATGCCCAGAGATAAAGGTCCCGCAGTAAACTTACGTCATTTTTCTCATAAATCCCAAGAAGTGCAGTTATGTATGCATCGCGATCGACATCTGCAAAAGAAAGAGGATTGAGATTCTTTTTGATAAGAGGGATATTGGAGACCATTCTGGCTGTGCGCTTGTTCACGTCTTCAAACGCCTGCAGATATGATAAGTGAACAAGGGAAAAGAACGATTGCTCGAAAGGATCCTTAATCAGATTGAGCTTGTTGGTGAAAACCTGAAACATTTCTTGAAGCAAATGTGGATTGCTGAGAGGGATGTAGGTCGTACCGCTGACGCCTACCAGGATCTGCCTCACTCGACCTGATGCGCCGGGATCACCAAGTAGGTTGTCTGAAAGTAAAGCGTGTACGCTGCAGATAGTGTGTGCACTTATGGGCTCCTCAACCGCAGATTCGACAATGTATTCGATCGCTTCTTTATGGTTCAAAATCATTTGGGCTTCGGAAGCGTCTTTTCCAGTAGCATTTTCTCCAAATTCGATGAGGCGTTTGGTTTCCAATAGGCTGTAGGTATTGCCTTCCAAGCGACTCGAGTTCCACGATAGATCAATTAAAAGTCGATTTAAGATAGTCCTTGCATATGTGCCTGCTGGTTGATCTCTGTTTTCAATCCTCCCAATTTTAAGCAGATCTGAGCGTTGATTTTCGGACAGATAATATGTGCGATTCGGCTGGTAAGATCCAAGGAAGTCCTTACTGTAGCCTGTTGGAATGCGGGCCTGCATGGGTTGTGAAACATAATTCAGGAGAGATTCAGAAGCCTGAGAAAGCGGAATTCCAGCAAACCCAGGTCTTACCTCATGATTTATAGGTTCAGCGGAAATATAAGATCGCGCGCGGGCTTGACCTCGGGCTTCAATTTTTCCTTGATCCAGAAGTCTTTTTAAGGCGCGTTGTATGGCTCGGCGATCGTTTACATTGGCACTGGATAGTCCGGCTGCTCCGGCAATAAGATGAATATTGATTTCATCGTGCCAGGAAAACAGATTGAGAATAATGCCTTCAATATCTTGTTTTGTCAGGGGCGTCATTTTTGACTCCTAGTATTGCGACAAATTCTGTCGCAATACATACTATTTTGACCATATTGTGACATTTTTGTGTCGCAATTTCAAGTATTGCGACAGATTGCTGTCGCAATTTCAAGTATTGCGACAGGTTGCTGTCGCAATTCGCTGTTCTGATCAGGTGTTAAGTTTTCTGACAGTAAGCCTTCGAAACTGTAAAAAACCAGCAGAAATTTCAGTGGGATAACCATGGCTTGGCCATTGCAGTATGCCAACCCAATCCTGAATGCTTTCGGGATTCCGAGTCAAATTCTCTGTTGTGGAAAGGCTACCATGAAATTTTCTCCTGCTGTGTTGCTCCTGACTCTTCTTCCCGTTGCTTGTCATGAAAGTAATTCCTCCAAGACAAATGGAATCGGAACAAATCGCGAATATCAACCTATGACCGTTCTGAAACATTACACTCTCGATAGCGATTTTGTAGATGCCATCGAATATATTTCGAACGCACAAGCCAAAATCTACGTTGCTGACGTGAAGAAATTAGATGGCAACGTCGAAACAGCTATCTATGCCGCGACTGAAGATGAAGCCCGGGTTGTTGCTACGAACCAGGTTGTAAAACTTGACGCAAATTATACTGGTTCCCTGGATCCTGTTGCATTGTGCATGTATGAAAAGACCGATGCTTGTGACCTGAACTGGGAAAACGATGCCTTCACCCTCATTGACAAAAAGAGGGGAACCACATTTAGAATCACGCCCATCGTGAATAACAAACGCGAAGAGGTCACGATTAGTACCAGTCAGGACGGAAAGTCCGTGACAATGACTTTTGAAAATGAAAGCGTATCCATCAACCGCTTGGAACAGGATATGGATGAATACGGAGCGGGCGCAAAACTCGCGAATGGTGATGCTTTCGAATTTAACAGCTACTCAGCTGGCAAAGATAAGACCAAGGTCGTAACGATCAAAGAACTGTGCGAAGCCGGCCAAATTAGTATTTGGAATGACAGTGGGGACAACCTCCTGGGTGCCGAAGCTTATCCGGCCAGCGAGTTCACCAAAGACTGTTCGCAACCCAAGACGATTACTCTCAAGATTGCGGAAGCCTCCAAGTATGTATTCCAGGACTATTATTTCGTTGGCGGCCGACTGCTTAAATTTCGCCCCTAATAGGCCCTGGTTGCAACAAAAAGCCCTGCCATGCGTCTTACTTCTGTGCAGGGCCTTGAACCCGATTAACCCCCTTAAATCATGAGATTGTCTATGAATAAGTTTTCAGTCGCCGTCGGTAACCTGGCTTTTGCTGCCCTTTTAACTGGTGCCTTGACCGCTTGCGTCACATCTGCCCCAGGCACTTCAGCAAAGCAGACCTGCGTACAGCAGGAAGCCGTGGTCGGCTCACGCCTGTCCCGCAGCACCTGCAAGCCCGCTGCAGCTACGAGCACAGCTGAGACCAAACCTTCGACTGAGGTCCATTGATTGAACCTGAAGATTTGAATAGAGACCCGACTCTTCACACGAAGGTCGGGTTTTATATTCTGACTATCAGCCCGGACAATTTACGGGCATACAGACACTATCCAACGTGCAGGCGAAGCAGGAACTCATTCCAGGACCTTCGTCACATGGAGCTTCCGAACGCATATACCAACGCGTACTTTTTCCCCATCGCGTTGTGCCGCCACCACAGGTCAGAAGCCGTCCACCCACCTCATTTTCAAAGTTAGGACCATCAAAGTAAATCGTTTCGACTTCCTTTGAAGGACGCGATGTAGCCTGATTGGCTGCAAAAAGAGACGAGAGCATGAGCACGGCCGACAGCATTCCTAAACGCAACTTCATACTTGAACCTCCAAACGATGTTTGCATTGTCATATGAGTTCACACGAAGAAAGACGGGATGCCTGTGAATTTGCTGCGAGCTTGCGGATATCTTTTAGGGAAGGAGCTAGGAATTCTACCAAGGCCAGAAAGTGTTGATGAGTCATAGGCATTCAAAACGCACAAGATAAGCCCCTAATTCGAATCTTGGCCATTTGTATATTTCGGGACGTTGACACGGATTGCACAGCTCGTTTAATCACATTCCAAATGGCAATTTCAACGAACGAGAATGTGAGGAAAATATGAAGAACCCGCATTGGAATCGACTCGTTTACTTATTCTTTACTGCAGTCGTAGGCTCACAAATACCGAGTTCCCTGTCGTGGGCGGATGGACAAGAGGACCACTGTTCAGAGATGGCTGAACATGGCCTGGGCTCCTACACATTTCCCATAAGCACCAGCAATCCTGAAGTGCAAAAGCTTATGAACCAAGGCATGAATTGGGCCTTTGGCTTTAATCACGACGCTGCGGAAGAGCGATTTCAGGCCGCGATCAAACTGGATCCGGAATGTGCGATGTGCTACTGGGGACTGGCTTACGTAAAAGGTCCCAACATCAATGCCCCCATGACAGAAGCTGCTGTTCCTGTTGCGTGGAATGCGCTGCAGCAAGCTCTTTCGAAAGTGAATAATGTTAGCCCTAAGGAGAAGGCTCTCATTGAGGCTCTCGCTGCACGTTACAGGGAAACACCAGCAGCCGACCGACAAACGCTGGACAAAGAATACGCCCAGGCTATGAAATCAGTCGCGCTTGCTTATCCCGAGGATGAGAACATCGTTACGCTCGCTGTTGAAGCAATGATGGACACCATGCCCTGGAATTACTGGACTCCAGAGGGCCAGCCTCGCGAGGGGACTGAAGAAATGATTGCATCGCTGAAACGAGTCCTGGATAAAAACCCAGTGCATCCAGGCGCGATTCACTTTCTGATCCATATTGTGGAAAGAGAAAGACCTGAACTCGCAGAGGAAGCGGCGGACCGTCTTGTGAACCTTGTGCCCGGAGCTGGACACCTTGTTCACATGGCCTCGCACATCTATATCCGGGTGGGGCGCTATCATGATGCTTCGCAAGTGAATGAAGCAGCGATCAAAGCTGATCAGGAATATATCGCCATGTGCCCGGCTACGACCGGCTTCTATCACATGCTCTATGTACCTCATAACTATGATTTCCTGGTCGCCGCTGCCGGTCTCGAAGGACGTCGCGCCCTTGCTTTGCAAACCGCAGAAGATCTAAGGAAATATATCACTCCGCTCGCCAAGCAATCCCCGGATACCCTCGACCTTCAGCAGTTCTGGTCCACACCACTTCTGGTTTCCACTCGCTTCGAAGACTGGGATCGCGTCCTGGCTGAGCCTGAACCCGAACAGAACTGGGCTTATGCCCGCGCGCTTTGGCATTTTGCTCGGGCCAAAGCACTGACGAATAAAGGCAAATTTGAAGAGGCCCAGCAGAATATTGCCCAACTTGAAACATTGGCCCAGGCACCTGCGATGAAAACCTCGCTTCTTGCAGGACTCAATCCCGCGTCTACCGTTCTGAGCATCGGCATCGCGGAAGCCAAAGGCGTCCTGGCTGCGGCACAAAAGGACTACGCGAAGGCCATTCAGGATTTGACTCAGGCTGTCGCGATTCAGGATAGTCTGACCTATATCGAGCCACCAGCCTGGTATCAATCCCCGCACCTTATTCTTGGCGAGGTCTATCAAACTGCGGGTAAATTCGCTGAAGCTGAACGCGCGTATCGTGAAGATCTGAAAGATTTTCCGAAAAATGGCTGGGCCTTGTTCGGACTCTACAAAAGTTTGAAGTCTCAGGAGCGTCTTGCGGAAGCAGGGATAGTTCTGGAGGAGTATAAGCTTGCATGGCAATACGCTGATGCCCCCTCGGGACCTGATCAGGTTGAGAAATAAAACGGAAGGGACTACGCGGCCGCAGACTCTGCAAGAGGCCAACGCACGCGGAGCGTGGTTCCAGGACCATCTTCGTTATTGAGAAGCTCCACGGCCCCACCCATCTGCTGGACGGCGCTGCGGATCGCAGCTAGTCCCACGCCCCGGCCGCTGGTGTGGGTCAACTGTTCGGCGGTGGACACGCCTGTGAGGAAAAGAACATCGCTCCACGTCTCTCCAGGTCCGGGGGTCCAACGTCGTTCATAGGCCAAAGTCTTCAGTTTTTGAAGATCCAGCCCAGCCCCGTTATCCCGCAGCGTGAGGACACGTTCCCGGCCGATTTGTGCGGCGGTGAGGGCGAAGGAGGCGGCGGGGATCACGCGGCCTTCTTTTCGCGGGAGGATGAATCCATGATCGGCCGCGTTGGTCAGACCATGGAGGAGAATTTCATCAAGGGCCAGCAATTCATCGGGACGGAAGCGAACGGATTCATCGATCTGCAGACGGGCCAGGGAAATGCCCGCGGCCGCCAGCTGCTGCTCCAACGCTGAGCGATAGTGGGTGACAAGATCGAGCAGGCTCTGCGGTTCTGCCTTTGTACTGGATTTTCCGAGTATATGCTGCATGGCCCGTGTGTAACGGCCGCCCGCAGCCGCAAGATCTTCCAAACTGCGTTCGATCTCAGACTTTTTTAGAGTCTGAAACGCATCCTCAAGCCGATGGGCTTCATCCTGAAGATCCTTAAGACCAAGGGCACGAGCGCTTCCTTTGAGACGATGCGCGAGGCGACTGGCGGTATTTTTATCGTCTGCTTGGAGGATGGAGTGTTTGAGCTCTTCGAGGAGATGGGGAAGCTCCTGAAGAAACGAGGAAACCGCCCGCGGATGACAGGCGAGGATCTGCTGCGCATAGACCAGCATGCGATCCGCATCCTGCCGTGCGTGTTCTGAAAGACGCTGCAGGTCCTTGATGGCCGTAACGTTGCGCATTACCAGGAGCACCGAGACGATCACATCCTGATCCATCTGAGGCTGCCAGTAGAAAGCAATGTCCTTGTCGTCGATACGCACGTCGGTCGGCAGATTGGATTGATTGAGTTCCCAGGCGAGCTCACCTTCACCCCAGCAGGCGCCGAGGCATTGCTTCAACTGCGCCTGAGCATCGACGCTCAGGTCAGTGCGGATGAGGAGTTGATCCAGGTGCGCACCCTCCAGATCCTGATGACCGATAATGGCCTCCAGGTGACGCGATTTTTCCGGAGCCAAAGCCAGATCAGGACGGATCTGCACAAGCCCTTCTTCGATGCTCTCCATGATGTTTTGAAGCCGTTTTTGGCTGCGTCTCATATCATTGGCATGACGGCGACTGATTCGCCAGGAGCGGACAGCGAAGAAGAATGCAAGTGTACAGAAAAGAGCAATGCCGATGAGAGCCCAGGAAAGATTCTGATAGAGTTTCATGTTCTTGAGCTTAAGATCCTTAAGGCGACTCTCCGCCTTTTGCTGCTGCAGTTCCGCTTCCGCGGCCGCTGAGTCCATGGAATTCTGATAATCAGGTTTCAGATTCTCCACAAAGAAGCGGTAAAACATGCGCCACATCCTGTTTTCCTCTTCAGGTTTCAAAGACATTCCTGAAAGAGTTGTGGTGAGATCCAGGAGTATTTCAGTGGTCGGCTCCTCAAGTTTGAGGCAGCTCTGAATGTCGGTCGCGTCTCCTATCAGACGCTTTGTAAGATCGAAGTAGCAGCGAAGAAAAGCCTGCCGGGTTGGGTCCTGTGATAGCGTGAGGTCCACAGTCTTAAGCTGCTTGCGGGCCTCGACCGAGTTGCCTTTCAGTGCCCACGCATAGGCCTTGAAAATAGGAATGTCAGCCTTGGCCGGGGAAAAGCCGACGGCTTTATCGAGATTGAAAAGAGCCTGATCGTAGTCGCGGAAAAGAAGGAGATGCACGAGCGCAACATTGAAGCTGTTCAGCTGCATCTGGTAAATCGAGTCAGCAGTGGGGGGCTGAATGGCGGCAAACCAATCCCGGACCTCGGCATAGTATTGCAGGGCCTGGCGCTGGAGGGAGGGTGAGAGCAGGACGTTGGCATACGCCCCCGCGAGATTTTGCTTGCCCGTGGCCATGGCCTCTTCTGCGCGCGGAGGGACGGATTCAAAACTGCGTTTGGCTGCCCGAATGGATTCATGAGTGTGCCCGGCCATCCGCAGGATTTCACTGCTTTGCGTGAAGATTCCCGAGGCGGTGGTGCGGTCCGGATTGGCCTTAAGGGCTTCCTCGGCGATGGCTTCCAGCTCATGCGTGCGTTCCAGAATAGGACGTTCCTGGCCAATCACGCAGTTTGCACGGTACTCAAAGTACGAGGGCTGTGGGGGATAGAGCTGGCAATAATACCGGGTCTCCGCAAGCTTGTTGGCGAAAACAAGGTAGCCAGTATAGATGCCGGCTGCGAGGTACTTATGGTTTTTTGTTTGAAGCGGGTCTTCGAGAACGTCTTTGAGCTGACGTTTTTCGTCTTCGACTGTTGAATCCTGGCCAGGCTCAGTCCAGAGCAAAAGGTTGATGGCCCGGCGTTGCTCGTCTGATTCTGCAAAAGCAGCGCCCGCCAGCAGAAGAGCCAGGCTCCCGATTATTTGCAACAGCATCATAGGGTTTGATTATCCTCACTGCTATTGTGAAGGAATCAGACCTGAAGGGACAGGTTCGATTGTTGCCTACGTTAGAGCGGTTTGTAAGCCCTCGTTGCGATAAAACATTTCAAAAAGCGATGCACGGGTGCCTTGTCTGCATCCCAACCATCCTCGTAGAAGCCACTAAGGACGAACCCGGCCTCGAGCTGACCCCCGATCTGATCCTGCAGACTGTGGCCAAAAGCCAACGGCTCACCCTTGGGAAGAAAACGTTCCCTTTCTTCTGCGGTCAGGCTTGTGAGGTCGCTATAGGGAATGCTGTAGCGCATCTGAGCCAGACCTTCCTTTTCTTTTTCAAAATCCATGGTAAAGAGGACGGGATTACAAAAGCCCGCAAGACAGGTGCCGCCCTTTTTTAAAACTCGAAACGCTTCACGCCAAACGGGTTTGATATCAGGGACAAAGACGTTCGAGCAGGGGTGCAAAATAAAGTCAAAACTTGCGTCCGGTATGGCGGAAAGATCGGCCATATCACCTTCAATTGTTCTTAAGGTCAAACCTTCGCGGCTGGCTACTTCACGGTCGCGAGCCAGCTGCTGCGGAGAATTATCGAAGACTGTAACCTCGGCCCCAGCTGCCGCCATCAGAGGACCTTGCTGACCACCGCCTGAGGCCAAAGCCAGAACCTTGCAGCCCTTCCACTGAGGAAGCCAGTCAGAGGGAATAACTTTTTGCGGTGTGAGGAGCATACGGACTTCGCCGCGTCGAGCGCGGGCGATCTCATCGGTGGAAACCGGGATGGTCCAAGGATTGCCGACTGAAACCTGGTGATCCCAGGCTGATTTATTATAGCGAACAATATCCATGGTGCACCTCTGTGGTTGGAAGACAGAGATACTAGGGGATTTCTTCCGGGAAAGCGAGCGATGAGGACGATTTGGATCGCCGATAGTCCCAGACGAGGCAGTCGGAAAAAAAACGGATCTCCCCGAGCGTGAGCGACTGCCGATAGTACGGCCGTGAGAGGCAAAACAGACAGAATCGGCTGAAAAAGTCGAGAGGATATGAATTGAAGTTCGGGTGTGTTTCCGAACTTAAAAACCCGCCTTTTTGAAGATTGCGCTCCACTGTTGCCCAGTCGTCCCGTTTGTTCTGAAAAAGAATAGGGATGGTCATCATGATCAGCTTGCTTCCCTCGTCCTGTTTGGAACAGGCCAGCGCAGTTTTCAGGAACAGCTCAAGACCTTCGCGGTTGTAAGGTGGATCAAAGCAGACCAAATCGGCGAAGTGAAATCGCAAGCCGATCGGACAATGAAAGTCCATTTGCTTCAGTTCCAGGAACGGACGGCAATGCTTCGGAATGGCTTCTTCGATCTGGTTCAGCACCTTGGCATCACAATCATACACAGTGACCCGGGTGAAACCCAGTTTCATGAGTTCAATAGCGACGAGATCGTCATCACCCAGGAGACAAATGCTTTTATGTTGAAAACCTAGACTCAGAAATAATTGAGCCCGGCGCATGCGCGTTTCGGATGTGCAGGGAAGCTGATGATGGTTGCGCTTCCAACCCTTCAAGATCAGGTTCCCGTCACTGTCGTCGCTCGCGTTGCGTCGACTGGCGCTCAGAAGGTAACTCAGGAAATGCAGCTTGCCGCGCAGCGGTAGATCCAAAAACTGGCGATGGCTGGGATTGAGAAGGTTCATTGCGAAATCTCGAACGTTTTTTCTCTGGATTCAAGGCTTTTGCTGCCCCTTTGCACTGTCCTTTCCCGATAGTCCGATGCGGGAAAGATCTTGATGACGGACTGTGCGATCGACTTGAGGTCATAGGCGGAGTTGCATATATAGATATCGACGCTCACATAGCGATGTTCGGGATAGGTATGAACAGCGACATGGGATTCAGACAGGATGTAGACTCTGGTTTCGCCCTGGGGACTGAAACGATGGGACACGGATTGGACGACCTGAAAATTTTGGTTCACTATGATATCCATTTTCTTCTGGAAGATCTCTTCAGAAAATGAGCTGTACCAAATGTCGAGAATAAGATGACGTCCAAGCGTGTCCATATCGACTCCATTTCTATAAGAAGGCAAAATAAAACCCATCAATTGCACTGTTCACTGAGCTGGCGCGTCTTCCGCAGGGTTGGTCGAGTTCTCCTGGACTTCAGTGGATTCTTTCTTCTCCGGTACGGCGCACTTCTTCTTTTTCTTGTCCCAGGTTCCACCTTTATCCTGGCATTCCTTCGCCTCTTTTTTAGACTTGCGGCTGTCCTTGGCTAGCGATACGGAAGCAGGAAGTGAGAGAAACAACAGGAGCCCCAATGCACAAGAAATTTTCACGATACCTCCAGGGAGAAAAGGATGATAGAACCCGCCGATGATCGATCATGCTGATCGATCGTCGGCGAGAGCAAATGAATGAGATTCCTGAGGCTCATGCACAAACCATACCTCTCCCAAAACCGTGTCCTGTGATAAGAACTTTGGGTTTGCCCTCTCAGAAATTAGCAGAACTGTCAAAGTATGACAGTTGGGTGGGCGGCTGGTGGGCGTGACCCATCTTCCGGTATGATCAGAGGCAGAACATGATGCCAACCGGGGAAATTATGCTGGCGCTCTTCCTCTTGACTTCAATGGGCGCTGTCGTCTCCACAGTTCCCGTCGGCCCCATCAATTTCGCGTTGATGGCGCTTGTCATTCAATCGCAAAAGGCTCGCTGGTATGCAGCTGTCCTGGGCGTGATCATCAGCGACGCCTTCTATGCCGGGCTGAGTTATGCTTTGAGCAGGATGGATGCGCTTCATCCTGATGGAATTTTGCCTGAGAGTTTTCGACTTGTCAGCGAGATCCTGCTCCTGATGATGATAGGCGGTGGCATCATCGTGTCCAAGCGCGCTGCTCGCAAACCCCGGGTGGGTGGTCAGGATGAATGGACTTTCCGTAAGTCCCAGAAAGGGGACAGGCTCTGGGTGTGGTTCGCGGCCGGATTCATGGCAACAGCTTTCCAGCCGGGCCTTGCCATTTTCTGGATGACCTGGTGGCTGACGTTCAACGAAAATTCCTATGATGGGACGCTGCCCTTGATTGTGATCGGAGCCGGGGTCTTATTCGGTGATTTCGCGGTATTTAAACTCTATGAGAAGCTGGGAAACCTAATCGCTCAGCGGGCTCGTGCGGGTGCAGCGCTGGATCCCCGCCTTTGGAGCCTGCGGCTGCTTTATTTCGCTTTGACCATCATCACAGTGAACCTTGCGTGGCGCTTCCTGAATTCCGGTCTTTTGAACGCTCCTTGAGTGGGCAAAGGGCGGCCGGAGCCGCCTTCCTTTAATGCTGGGTCACAGCAGCAGGACGTTCGGATTCGGACTGCATTTCCCCGAGATATTGAGGGAGTTGGACGCCAGCCATCTTCGCAACCTCATGCAGCGGCGGCAGGCTCTTGATCATATTGGAAAGAAAGTTGGCGGTTGATGAGGAATCGCCGCTTCCCGAATCCCAAACCGTGACCTTGTCGATCTTCACGTTCTTGATCGCTTCCACCTGAGTCGCGACGATCTCTTCGATCTTTTCAATCATAAGCAAGGACGCGGCAGCCTTGGCATCGCCGGCACAGCTTTGCACCAGGGCCTCGTAACCTTTGGCCTTGGCGGACAGCACCTTCAAAAGACCTTCCGCTTCGGCTTCATACTTCGCCATGATCGCATCCGCATCACCACGGGCGCGCAGGCGGACCTGCTCAGCATCCGCGGCCGCGCGGATTTCCATTTTACGGCGTTCGATTTCCTCTCGCACGACCTCGCTGGCGGTCAGTCGCTCGCGTTCAGCCTTGGCTTCCGCCAGCTGGATCTGAACCTCCGCTTCACGCTGGGCAACCTGAGCCTGCTGGCGGGCGGCGGCCTCACGCACGGAGAGTTCGGCGTTGCTGCTGACGATCGAAGCTTTCGACTGGTTTTCACCGGCCACTGCTTCGGCTTCGCGCTGATGGATGAAGATACGCTGGTCAGCCTGGGCGGATTTCTTACCCTTTTCGGCTTCTGCCAGGTTTTTGGCGACAGCGATATCCTTTTGGCGAAGCGATTCCGCTTCACCAACAGAGGCGAGAGTTTCCTGCTGCTGCACATAGATGCGCTGGTCGGCCTGGGCCGCTTTTTGACCCTTGGCGGATTCGGCTTCGGTCAGGGCAACCTGAACGTGCTGTTCACGCTGGGCTTCGGCGTGACCGATCGCACCGATTTTTTCCTGTTCGGCGACATCAATACGGGCGCGGTTGATGGCTTCGGCGGCAGCTTTTTTGCCGATGCTGCCGATGTAGTTGGACTCATCGGTGATGTCGGTGATGTTGACGTTAATGAGGTTCAGGCCGATCTTGTTGAGCTCGGGCTCGACGTTTTTACGAATTTCCTCGAGGAAACTTTCGCGATCCTGGTTGATCTGCTCAATGGTCAGCGAGGCCACGGTCAGGCGCAGTTGACCAAAGATGATTTCGCCAGCCATCGCCTCAATCTGTTCCGGGGACAGGCCCAGAAGACGCTCGGCGGCGTTGTTCATCACCGATGCCTGCGTGCTGACGCCGACGGTGAAGGTGCTGGGGACGTTGATGCGAATGTTCTGGCGCGAGAGGGCATTCTTCAGATCAATATTGATCGTGAGCGGGGTCAGGCTCAGGTATTGATAGTCCTGAATCAAAGGCCAGATGAGAGCGCCACCGCCGTGAATACAGCGGGCGGTTTGTCCATCCCCGACCTTACCGAAGACAACCAAAACCTTGTCGGAGGGGCAACGCTTATAACGGGAAGCCAGAAAAAGCAGCGTGATGCTGGTCAGGCCCACAAAGGCCATGATAGAAATGGCCCAAAGACCAACGTGTTCCATGAAAAGTTCTCCTTAATGATTCGAATCAACCCTGTGAGGGATGTATGTCCGATGGGGAATGATGAATGAAGGGCGAGACGCGAAGGCTGCCGTCGTCTTCGATGGCCTGAACGAGGACGCGGTCGCCTTGCTCCAGCGTGATGTCGTCTTCGGTGCAGGCATCCAGGGTCAGAAGCCTTTGCCGGACGACGAGAGTGACCTTGCCTGGTTTATGTTTTTGAATGCGGGTGTAGACTGTGCCGCTGACGCCAAGAGCGTCTTTCATCTGCATGGTGCCACTCGACTGCAGGCCTTTGACCCAGGCAAAGATCTTGCCCATCACCCAGGTGGTGAGCAGACCGGCGGCAAAACCCCCGGCTGCAGCCATGGCAGGCACCACATGGTTTTCCCAAAGCAGGGCAAGACCGACGAGACCAAACATGGTGAAAAAACCGCTGAGGCCCTGCAGCGAAAGTATTTTGAAACTCGCATCGGCATCACCGCCTTCGAAGAGGTCAAGATCGTTGTCACCGATGGCACCTCCGAAAAGATGAATGACAAGCTGGACAAGGAGGATGGCGCCACCCAGAACTGCGGAAATTATAAAGAGAAGACTGATAGTCGATGTCATAGTGACCCTTGCTGTGTGGGAACGGCCCCTGGTGAGAGACGAAGGAATGCGAAAAAAATTGCAGACGTTGAGGACGACAGTGACAGAATTTTGCTTCGGGAAATCGGATGCAGAAGCATTTTATTTTGCACATGACCGGAATTATGAGGCCTGGGAATGTATTTATAAGTGACTAAATTATAAGTAATAAATATTGATTTTTGGGAGATGGCTAAAGATAAGGGGTAAATATCCGACAAACATCCTGTGAATTTTGCATATGAAGTCTCTGCGCCGCAGTCTGGAGGATGATGCAGCCATGAGCAATACCCAAGGTGGCTTGACTGATTTTCTCAATCACATTAGCCGTCAGCCTTATCACCCGACCCTTGTGGACCGTTACCTTTGTTTGGCATTCGAACTGTCCTCTGAGTTGCGGCGTGATGCTATGGAACATCTCAATCGTGTCCTTATGGAATCCAATCCAAGTTTGGCTTTGCGTTCGAACTATCAATATAAGCGGTATATCTGTGAAGCGCCTGATCAGGATCGTGAAGAGGAAGTCTTCGTCCTTCAGCTGATCCAATCCTGCTTCCGTGAACTAGGCCGTTACAAGCAGGCGGGAATCGTTGGTCAGGAAATCGCGCGCATCGTGGAAGAGCTTCGCGAGGTGCGCAGGCCCCAGCCGCAGAAGCTGGTTCTGGTGCGGGGCATTGCCCTCAATCTCTTCGATGACGAGGTCAAAGATGAGGCGCTGGACGCTTATGAACAGCTCGGGCAGGAACTTTTTTTCGAAATGCAAAAGCATCTGGGTTCGCTCCGCACGGTGCGGCACCAGAAACTGGCGATTGAAAAAATCATTCATGGTTTGGATGCCCTCTATGAAAAGGCCGGGAATCGAATGGTGGAGGCCGTGCGGGCCTATGGTCGGAATCCTTTGATCTGGATGAAGAACGGGGATTTCAGACCCAAGGTCGCGAACTTTTTCCTCGACTGCCGGGTGTTTCAGATGGGGCAGGACCAGCTCACCGCTTTGCGCATGCGCATGGTCCTTGAGATGCTGATTGCCTATTATGATCAGCGTGCCTTGGCCCTGGATTCCCTGGAGAAGGACCGTGACACGCGGCTGCGGCTGCTGGCGGAAATGGTGAACATTTTTCTGGATGCCGGTGTTACGTTTCCATCGTATGTCATGGGCGCTTCCTGAAGGCTTCAGCCATTGCGAATGATGAAGAGGAGGTTGGTGGTCTCCGTCAGTCTAAAGCCGCGCCTGCAAATTTTTTCGGAGGCCAAGGCCTGGTAGGGGCACCAGGTTGCAGAGGGTTGGACATGGTGCTATCTCTGCTTGCATGGAAGCATGAGGGTGACAATGAAGATATTCGAGTATGCGAGAGACGGATTTTTCGTGACGGCACTGCTTGCGGCTCAGCAGGCCGCAGCATCACCACGGGCCTATGGAGAGCTTGATCCCGGCTTTGGCAGCGGCGGCATGAGCAGCCTTGATGTCGGCGCGGGTGATGGGGAAGCCTATGGGATGGCTCTGCAGCGCGACGGGCGCATTATTGTGATGGGTTCGGGGCGGCCAAGCCCCCAGAAGCTGGTGGACTTTGCGGTCATGCGGCTTATGCCCGATGGGAACCTTGATCCATCGTTCGGGGATCGTGGGAAGGTGATCACAGGGTTTACCGAATATTTCGGTTCGGCTGCCAAGGCTGTGGCGATTCAGAATGATCAGAAAATTGTGGTGGTGGGCGCGGCGCGGAATTTGAATTACGCGCACGATACTTTTGCTATGGTGCGTTATGAGAACAGCGGAAAACTGGATACGAGCTTTGGTCAGGGCGGTCGCGTTTTGACTCCGATATATCCGCAGACAGGTGCGGGTGTGAATGATGGGGCCAACGCTGTTGTGATCGCCCCGGATGGAAAGATTATTGTTGCTGGAGTGACGGGAACGTTCCTGGCTGATTTTGCGATCGCTCGTTATTTGCCGGATGGACACCTTGATACCAGTTTTGGTGGGGATGGGATTGTGGTCACCGATATTGGAGGGCAGGACAGCGCGAATGCTGTCCTTGTACAGCCGGATGGAAAAATCCTGGTCGCTGGGAATGGCTGGACCACGGGACCGGATGAGAATTTCACCCTGGTCCGGTATAACGTGAACGGCAGCCTGGATGCAGGCTTTGGCAGCGGCGGCATTGTTACGACGGATTTTTCAGGAGGCGCGGATAGGGCGCAAGGCCTGGCGCTTCTGCCGGATGGGAGAATCGTGGCGGCCGGCGTGGGGCAGGTGAGTGGTGGATGCTTTCCGAATCCCTGTGAAAGATATGGAGTGGCGCTGGCGCAGTATCTGCCGGATGGAAATCTGGATGCGGGTTTTGGCAACGGCGGCGGGGCTCTTTATGATTTCGTGACGTCGACCGGGGTCTATGCGATGGCGCGACGCGCAGATGGAAAGCTTGTTCTGGCGGGACATCATGGGAATGAGGATTTCATGGTGCTGATGTGCCAGCCGAATGGAAGTTTGGATGAGAGTTTTCTGGGGACGGGTGCGGTCGTGGCTGGTTTTGGATCAGGTGTTGATCACGCGAATGCAGTGTTGGTGCAGCCTGATGGGAAGATACTGGCTGCGGGTCGGGCCTCGGCAGAGGGGCTTCTTTCCCGCTTTGGAGTGATCCGCCTGGAGGCGCCGCCTTTGGGGCGTTGATAGGAGAATCAGAAGGTGCTCTTGACTTTATTGATGAGAAAGGAGGAGAGCCTTCTGTTGTTTTTAACAGTTGCGGAGATGCACGAGGCGTCCTCTTTCCAGGTGACCTCGGCCCCGCTTCCGACTTCTTTTTTCGCCTGATCCACGAGGCGTTCCATTTTTTGTTTTTCCTTCCTTAAGTCACTGCCGCAGTAACTCCAGGATTGGGATTTATCGCCGGTAAAGAATTCATAGGCAAGCACGGCCAGGACGCCGAGGACAAGCAGTTGAAAGAGTGTGCGGAACATGAGTGAGCCCCCTTTGGTTCGAACCCGGAAGGGAGAATAGCAAAAATGAGACCAGACTTCGATGGGGACCGGATTACCTGGGAGCTGGTCCTGGACTAGGACGCCGCGTCATGCGGCGTGGCCCTGGATGCCTGGCGGGGCCAGGTGCAGATGACTTCAGTTCCCGCGCCGGGTTGCGATTGGATTTCGATGTGACCGCCGCGCTGTTCCAGGCTGTATTTCATGGCACTCAGACCGACTCCGCGGCCGCTGGTGGTCGTGAGTTGTGTGGCCGTTGTGACGCCCTCCATGAAAAGGACAGCGGTGAGATCGGCCTGAGTCTGGTGCTCGACCTGAAGACGTCGGGCTTTGTCGGCCAGAGCGGACCAGTTGATACCGGCTCCTTTGTCCTGAATATGGAGTCTCAGAAGACCCTGATCCTCGCGGCAGTGAATGCGCAGATGAAAGGGGGCCACGGCTTCGCCCCTTTGCCTCGGGAATTTGTAGCCGTGATCAAGGCTGTTGCTGGTGGCGTGTAGAAGCAGCTCGCGCACGGTATTCATCTCCTGGGAATCCCAGTGGCTGATCTGATCATCGAGTTCGATGCCTTGCCATTCGAGGGGCAGAGCCTGTGCCCTTTGCCGCAGATCAGGCAGAAGCGCAGCCACGATCGCGGCCAGACCAGCCTCGGTTGGCATGCGGGATTCGTGTGAGACCAGGACTTCATCCAGAATGTGCCGGTAGCCTTGGGCAAGGGCATCCAGCGGCTGCCAGTTGATGGGTGACTTCGTCTCCTTAAGCGCGGATTCCATTTCATGAACCGCCTCTGCCAGCTGACGCAGGGAAAGCGTGCGGGCTAGGCCTTTGATGCCATGCAGTTCAAAACGGATGCGACTCAGGTCATTTTGCTGTTTAAGCGCCGCCATGCGATCGAGCAGCTGGACGACCTGGGAGCGATCGACACTCAGAAGTTCCTGGACCTTTTCGAAGAGTCGCGTTTTTTCCTGCCTCGCTTCGGCAAATTCAGCCTCCATCGTCTTCCGCGCTGTGACATCGCGAATGCCAAGCAGCACACGAATCAGTCGTGATTCACTATCGAAAATCGGCTGCCAGTGAAAGGAAAAGAACCGCAGATGACCGCTGATGAAGCATTGACTCTCCTGCAGCATATGACCTTCATTCAGATCCCAAACGGTGCGGTTTTCATGAAAGCAGGCTTCCAGGGAATTTTGCATCACGGTGGCATCATCTGTATTCGACATGAAAGGACGGATAATATCGCGGATCGCATGGGCGTCTTTCATAGGTTCTGAGGTCGACGTGAACAGGGACTCAAGATAACGTGAGTATTCCGCTTCGATTGTAAGATCGGGCTTGATCAGAACGATAGCCTCATCAATGTGATCAAGGATGGCGCGAACCCGCTTTTGACTGATGGCGAGCAGTCTTTTCTCGTGCAGCGAGAAAATCATGAGGCCGATCACAAGGACCGCAAGCACGAGCAGCGCGATCAGGATGATTTTGAATCGGCGCGCCGCTTTGAGTTCGGTTTCCTTTTGCTCATTTTCCCGACCCAGAGCCTTGCTCTTCGCCTGCTCCACCTGAAGGCCGAGGTCCGCGAGCTGACTGCTGACCTCGGAATGAGACTGTTCCTTGGTCAGCTTCGTGTCGATCTCATTCGCGAGTTTCAGAGCGTCGAAGGCTTCATCAAAACGCTTCAGTCCCTTAAAGGCTTCGGCCTTGATCTGCTCGACATATCTTTGATCGAAAAGATTATTGGGATCATAGTTCCTCTGAGCCTTCAGAACGCTGGCAAGGGCATCCTCATAGAGACCAAGCTCCAGCTGATTGCGTGATTTCTGCAGATAGGCCTCGCCTATCCAGGCGGAGTCGCCCTCGCGTTCCAGAACGACGAGGCTCTTATCTGCGAACTGAATGCCGGCCTTATGGGACTTCTGTTTCCAGGCAAGGCGGCTCAGGGAAATATAAACGTAGGCCATCTGAGTTTGATCATGAAGGTCTTCAGCCGCTTTCAAAGCCTGCTCATAAAAGGTGGCCGCCTTCTCATAGCCCTCGGGCGTGTGCTGACGAAAGTACTGATGGCCGAGGACATTCATCTGCACCAGGGTCAGGTTTCTGAGTCGACTCTGCTTCAACTCCCTATAGGCTATGTCCCAGATCGTTTTCGCGCGTTCAAACTCGCCGGTTTTATTAAAGAAATCCGCTATATCCATGAGGTTTACCAACTTTGTGAGAGCGGGAACATCAGGAGCGGTCTGCATGGCCTCGTAGGTTTCCTTCGCAAGGCGGAGCCCTTCCTGAAGCTCCCCGATGGTTTCGAGATGCTGGGCATAGCGCATCTTTGTTTGAAGATAACGGTGGCGTGACCCGCCCATGCTTTGGATTTTTTGGAGGGTGTCCTGGTAGTAAAGGGTGATTTCCGCGGATGAAGCGTTTTCCTTGGTCAGCGAGGGATGGCGGAATAAGGTGTAGAGATGCAGGTATTCCTCGGTCCAGCCGCGATCAAGGCAGAGCTTCAGATACGCTTCCGCGGTTTTGTTCAGGTCCTCCTTCTCATCCCAGGTGTAGCTCCATTGAAGAACCAGTTGCGCGTAAAATGCGAAGGCGCGGACTCTTTCGACCGATTCCTGGTTTTTTGCCAAGGCACGCCACGAGCTTTTCACCCAGTCGTGCAGCCCCTGAGGATCATCGAAGAGAGCCCAGTTCAAGGTCTCTGGTTCGGCAAGATTCATAGGCCCCGGTGCCTCGAGGGCCCTGGCCTGGGGCGCGAAGAAAAGGATGGCGATGATGAACCAGACGCAAGGCACGTGACATGCTCCTTCGTAGGTTCATCGGATGATTCGCAGCATCCATCAAGAGGCTTTATTTTACCGTAAACCGGGCGACCACACCGGCATGATCCGAAGGCCAAAGGCCGCTTTTGGTGAGGTTTTCAGGCTTCGCCCCCAGCACCCGGATGTCCACGTCCTGGGCGAGCCAGGAGCCGGCATTTTTGGTCAGGATCAGGTCGATGCGCTCGGAGAGATTCGACGTTTTATTGGCAAGGGTTTCCGTCTGACAGCAGGTGAAGCCCTGGGCCTGTTTGTCGACGCGATTCGTCCAGGCATCACGGAAGCCCGCCTCGGTGATCAGGCGATAGCTGGATTTTTGCGTGCCCTCGGCATCGGCATTGGAATTGAAGTCACCGACCAGGATCGTTGGGATGGAGGGATTGCCGAGAATTTCCATCAGCTCCGCGGCCTGCTGCTTCTGGATGGCTTCGAACGATGAAATTTCAAGATGACTCGTCACGAAGTTTGCGTCCTGACCCATCCAGCGAACATTGGCGATCGCATAGCCTCGGCTGACTGTCACATTTGATTTTCCATCCGGGAAAGGCACGGACAAAGCCGTCTGATAGTTGCCAAGCGCGGACGCATCGGCTTCGACGTCACCCCGCGCGAGGATCACATCATGATCGGTCAGGCGAACGTCATCCTTGGTGGCATTGGCTCGCGGCACTTCCACATCGGCATTTTCCACGCGCGTTACAACCCTATAATCAAGGCCTCGCGCCTGCAGCTCGGACAGGAGTATGGCTTCAAAATCCAAAACCACGGTTTCGGCGGGCTCCATTCCACCGCGCAGACGATCACCTGGGGATTGAACGCGCAGCAGAGCGACCTCCTGAAGACCAATCATGTGAGGCTGCTCGATGGCGATCTGATCAGCAATGGCCGCGGCCCGCTCTTTGAAACGGGTGGCCTCAAGATTTTTCCAGGCCGCGTCGGCGCGTTTGGCCAATTCATCCATGGTCTTGGCGGAAAGAATGGGTGCGGTGTCCGCGCCGAAGTAAAGATTCCAGGTCATGACGGTAAAGGTTTTGGACGTTGGGGCCGCGCCCATGGTGGCAAGTGCCGAGCTTCCGAGAAGTATGGTCCCAAGCAGAGTATTTCGCAACATAGCCTATCCCTCTTCAATGAAATGATGCCGATCATCATTAGGGATAAGCTTTCCGTCAATTCGTGAAAGCACCAGCCTCATGCATGGGTTGAATTCAGCAGGAACCCCTACTTCATAAGATGATCCACACCCGAGGAACGAATAGGATCGGCCTCTTCATCACGCCAAGGGAGGTCGGGCCACCACTTGATCATGGGCGGAAGATGAGGCGGGACGATGCTTTCACCGGGCTTTAAAACAGCCACATTCACAGCATTCCGCTCGGCGGCGGCCAGCACGCGTTCCATAGGTTCCGTCCAACCGTGGAAACCAAGACTGAAAAGTCCCCAGTGCACCGGCAGAAGAATTTTTCCGCGTACCAGCTGATGGGCGCGTATGGCCTGCTCCGGGCCAAGATGCACATCGGTCCAATGCCGATCGTAAGCGCCCACTTCAATCATGGTCAGATCAAAGGGTCCGAGGCGCTGGCCGATGTCCTTGAGTTCAGGAAAAAGTGCGGTATCCCCGCTGTAATAAACGCGGTGATGGGCTCCGCTCACGGCAAAGCCGCACCAAAGGGTTTTATCCTGATCCAAAGGACCGCGACCTGAAAAATGTCGGGCGGGTGTGGCTGTGATGGTCAGGCCGGATAGGACGAAGGTTTCCCACCAGTCCAATTCCACAATGCTGTGTGCGGGCACGCCCCAGCCTTCAAGGTGGCCGCCCAGGCCCAGAGGCACGACCCAATGGAGTTTGCGGCCTTTGAGCTTTTGGACCGTGGGATAATCGAGATGATCATAGTGGTCGTGGGAAATCAGGACGGCATCGAGGTCCGGCAGTTCCTCGATGGGAAGGGGAGACGGGTACCAGCGTTCCGGTCCCGCGAAGGAAAAGGGGGAAACCCTCTGACCCCAGACGGGATCCAAAAGGAGACGTTTGCCTTCGATCTCCACGATCATCGTGGAATGCCCGAGCCAGGTCGTTCGCAGGTCGGGGGAATTGTCGAAGTCGCTGCGTCTGCGAGCCTCTACGGGAATTCTTTCCTTGGGACGCGTGGGATTGGGGTTTCCAAAAAGGATCTGCCGCAAAAGAGAGATTCTGGAGGCCTGAGTGCGCTCGAGTGGATTGGTAAATTTTCCGTTCTGCCATTGAGGAGAACGCTCCATCCGGGCCCGACGTTTTTCTGCGAGATGCATCCGATGTCCTGTGAGGATTTGGAATAATGAAGCTGAAATTATAGCATAAATCTTTATGAGGTGTGCATGAAGGCAGCCGCGCCCCCAGCGCGGCTTGAGATTCAGCTGACAAGACGGAGCACAGGTTTTTTGATGCGGCGAACAGTCTGACGGCGGAACTTGTTGGACTGATGCAGCCCTTCGGCAATGCGCATCACGGCTGTGTTCGCAAGGGCTTTGAACCCATGAAGCCCAGCGCGTTTGGTGAGCGTCGGCAGCATACCCCGGCGATAGGCGATCAGAGCGCCGATCCCAATTCCAAGAACTGCAAGGCCAAGGATCATGGTGCCTTTGTGGGTGTCTGAACGCTCACGCCAGTGACCGGTTGGCCCGGAAATCTCCTGCATGGGGTGGTGAATGTTGCCCTCCCTGGCATCGGCCGGGGTTTTCGAAAAATGATCCTTCCGCACCTGACGGGCCATGATCCTTTGCGCAAATCCAGGGGCTACACGGCTCAGAAGCCCCATGCGGCGGCCTGATCCGCCCACATAAACCTCGCGCCGGGGGTGAACGGCAAGGTCTACGATTTGCTGGGCCACAGCCTCCACATCGTAGATGGGGCTCATGGGTTTAACAGCTTTTCCCATGTAATTGGCGGCATGCTGGAAGATCGGCGTGTCGATGGATGCCGGCAGCACCGTGCAAACATGAATGTCACGCGTATCCATGAGTTCCTGGCGCAGACTGTCCGAAAGCCCGATAATAGCCGCCTTGCTGATGGCATAGGCGCTGATATAGGGGGCTCCGGTCTTGCCGACCATGGATGAAATATTAATCATGACCCCGCGGCCGCGTTCCCGAAAATGCGGGAGCACAGCCCGAGCCCCATGAATATAGCCGAAGAGATTGGTTTCGATGACCTTGCGATAGTCATCCCAGGGCACTTCATCGAGACGTCCGAAGAGAGACACGGCGGCGTCGTTCACCCACACATCGATGCCACCAAAGGTTTCAATGGCCCTTTGTGCCAGCTGCTCGACAGCTTCACGCTCACTGACGTCGGTGGGAACAGCCATTGCGGTGGTTCCAAGGCTTTGACATTCATTGGCCACAGCCTGAAGCTGTTCTTCACCGCGGGCGGCAAGGACCAGACGTGCGCCTTTGCGGGCGAAATCCAGAGCCGCCGCGCGGCCTATTCCACTCGATGCTCCGGTGATAACGACAACAGAATCCTTGATAGATCGCTTCATAACAACCCTCCGTTGCTTTTGAATCGAAGACGTTTTTGATTCGTGACCGTCCCTTCGTGTGACGCAGGGCGGCCTGGATTCTGCTATCAGATTTCGTGCCAGTGTGAGGGAAAGCGTATATAAAAAAAATCTCCGCAAAGGCCATCGCATTCAAAGAGCGATGCCTCTGCGAAGATCTGGGCGTTTACCGGGTTATCGCCACTCGGCAAAAAGTTCAGCAAATTTAAATGTATCCAGGCCCGAAACCACGCGATCGGCAGCCGCGAGAACCTTGGGATCCCCGACCCCCAGGGCCTGCATACCGGCCACTTTAATAGCGACCACACCGGCCTCGGCGTCTTCAACGCCCAGGCATTCCTCGGGCCGGACTCCAAGAGGAGCCGCCGCCAGAAGGAAAATATCCGGTGCGGGTTTGCCCCGAGCCACCAGTGCAGGATTGGCGATCGAATCAAAGTAGCCCGGGATACCGAGAGCTTCGAGTATCGCCGGCGCATTTTTGCTCGCCGAAGCCAAAGAGATTTTTACACCGAGGGTCTTCAGTTCATCGAGGCGTTCCAGGGCTCCCGGCAGAAGATCCTTGCGGGTCATCGAGGCCGTGAGTTCCTTGTAATGCTCGTTTTTTTCAAACGCCAGCCGCTCTTTTTCGGCCAGAGGCAGCTGCACCTTGCCATGCTCAAGGATGAGGTCCAGCGATGACATGCGATCGATGCCCTTCAGCGTTTCATTGAAGGCTTCATCAATCGTAATGCCAAGGCCGCTCGCCATCTCTTTCCAGGCCAGGTAATGAAAGCGGGCGGTGTCGGTCAGCACGCCGTCCAGATCAAAAATCACGGCCGCGAAGCGTGATCTCATGCCTCAGCCCTCCGGGTTGGCGCCAGCACAGCCTGCGACGGACTCAGCGGGAAGGTTTTGCTGCCGACTCTCACAATCATGGGATCACCTGAGAGTTGCTTCAGCACGAATTCGCCGGACGTTACCGTGATGCTGAGCGGGCGATTCTGATAGTTGATTTTGAAGCTGTAGCCGCTCCATTGCTGGGGCAGATAAGGATCGAAAGCCAGCTGATTGCCTTCAAAGCGCAGACCCGCGAAGCCCTGCACGATCGCAAGCCAGCTGCCGACCATGCTCGTGATATGGCAGCCGTCTTCAGTATCGTGGTTATAGTTGTCAAGATCGAGACGTGCGGTTCGGAGATAAAGCTCATAGGCTTTCTCCTCATAACCGGCAAGGCTGGCGACGATCGAATAGACCGAAGGCGAGAGCGAGGACTCATGAACCGTGCGGGGTTCATAGAAATCAAAGCTGCGGCGCAGCTCGGCGCGGTCGACCAGTTTCGGGAAGAAGTAGAAGGCCTGGATGGTGTCAGCCTGCTTGATATAAGGCGAACGCAGAATGTGATCCCACGACCAGTTCTTATGCAAAGGATAATCACCGGGCTGCAGATCGGCGACCAGTTTCTGTTCCTTGTCGAGGTAACCATCCTGCTGCAGATAGATGCGGCGCTCCTCATCCCGCGGCAGGTACATCTTCTGCTGGATATTCAGCCACTGCAGCTCTTCCTGCCGGGTCAGCTGCGTGCGATCCTGAAGATCTTTGAACAGATCTTTTTTGGTGCGCTCCAGACGGTCGAGTTCCTGCAGCGTATAGGAAAGGGTCCATTGCGCCAGCATATTGGTGTAATAGTTGTTGTTGACGTTGTTTTCGTATTCGTTCGGCCCGGTCACGCCAAGGATCACGAACTTCTGCTTGGGTTCGGAATAGGACACGCGCGAAGCCCAGAAGCGGCTCAGCTCGATCAGGACCTCGATACCCATGGAATCAAGGTATTCCGTGTCGCCTGTGTATTCGGTGTAATGATAGATCGCATAGGCGATGGCGCCGTTGCGGTGAATCTCTTCAAAGGTGATTTCCCATTCGTTGTGGCATTCGCGCCCGTCGATGGTCACCATGGGATAAAGAGCGCCTTTGAGCTGCAGCTTGCGAGCATTCTCCTTGGCCCGTTCCAGATGGTTATAGCGATAGACGAGAAGATTCCGCGCCACTTCCTTGTTCGTATAAAGATAGAAGGGGAAGCAGAAGGCTTCCGTATCCCAGTAGGTGCAGCCGCCGTATTTTTCGCCGGTGAAACCTTTGGGACCGATATTCAGACGGCTGTCGCGGCCAGCATAGGTTTGCTGCAGTTGGAAAATATTGTAGCGAATGCCCTGCTGCGCTTTCACATCACCTTCAATGATGACGTCGGCTTCCGCCCATTTTTGATCCCATACGGCCACATGATTCGAAAAGAGGGGATTAAAGCCAAGTTCTTTCGCCTGAAGGACTTTCCTGCAGGCGAGGTCGATCAGGTCGCCGGCTTCATGATCGCGTGAGGTGAGCACGGCCACGAATTTTTCGAGGGCCATGGTCTCATTTTCAGCAAGGCCCACCGCGTAAGCTGCTTCGGCGCGATGGGGCTGCGAACAGGATTGAGGCAAAAGATCGTGCTCATCATTGCGATGCAAAAAGCGGCAGCTCATGGCCGTCGCGACTTCGAAGTGGGTTTTCTTCGAAATGCTCTTCAGATAAAGCGCATCCTCTTTGGCTCCATGACCCGCGGCGTCCCAGAATTTTTCACCGTAGTTCGAATCGAGGTTACGCACATCACCATCCAGGTACGGCGTGACGACGATCGACAGAGGACCCGACAAGGCTTTGATTTCACAGCGAACAGCGCCCAGCTCGACATCGGCCATGCTCAGGAAACGCTGGAAAGAAACGGCCACTTTCTTGCCGCAGGGACTGGTCCAGACGTAGGACCGGCTCAAAAGACCCTGTTTCATATCGAGTTCGGCCCGATAATCAGTCACCTGGCCGTGGGCTGGATCAAGGCGTTCACCGTCTATACAGACATGCATGCCGACCCAGTTCGTCGAGTTGATGACTTTAGCAAAAAATTCGGGATACCCATTCTTCCACCAGCCGACTTTGGTGGGATCGGGATAATAAACACCTGCGATGTACGATCCTTGGAAGGTATCTCCGGAATAATCCTCTTCGAAAAATCCCCGCAGTCCCATGTGCTCATTGCCAAGACTGAAGATACTTTCCGAGAAGCGCTTATGATCGGGGCGCAATTCGTTTTCTACGATTTTCCACGGATGGGCTTCAAAAAAATCAAACATAAGCTACCTCATTATCTCAATACGAGAGCGGCTGGATTATAGGCCCGGCCCTTTGCAAAGGAAAGCTACAGTTTAGTTGTGTTCACTGAGAATTTACGTGCGGGAAAGGCTTCTGCTCAGGGCTCTTGCTCCCTGAGCGACGCCCTGTCAGCGTGATACTGACGGATAGCAATCGAACTCATTCTCAATATTCCCCATAAGACTGACCGTGGTAATGACTCCAGCTTTTCAGCAAAGCGGACGAGAGTTATGGAAAGCCCATCGAGAACCTCCTGATAGGAGCATGTTTATGATCATATACAAATCCATGGCTCTTGGAGCCGCTCTTTTTTTGACAGCTGCCTCGCCCAGCTATGGCGCTGGACTTTATGTGTGCAATGAAACTGAGGATACTTTGAGTGTCGCGTACGCGGGATTCGAAAGTAATATCTGGGTGTCTCATGGCTGGTATGATGTCGGTTCCTATGCCTGCACGCAGCTGACGAGCAATTTCACGAATACACGCTACTATGTTTATGCTTCGGGAAGTTCAGGCAAGGAGTGGGGCGCCAATCACTATTTCTGCGTGAATCAGAATGCGGGCTTTAACATTCCCTATGCGGACAATACAGCAGCCTGCACGAATCGGGCTTTTTTCTCGGTATGGGTGCCTGATATGCTGAGCGGTCAGTTCCCCGATCATTATACGGTCGTGATTGGACCGCAGCTGACCGGTTCCCATAATAACGCTTTGAATCATCCCAGGGCGGAGAGGTGAGAGGCTGAGTTTCAGGGCACCAGGCTGAGAACCTGGTGCCTTCGCTGCTTACTCGACGAAATCGGGAACGTCTTTCCAAAAAACGGTCAGCTGATCCGGGCGAGCGCCCGAGACGGTATAATAGTAGTCCTGTCCTTCATTCCACTTCACGACTTTGCCGGTCGTGGTGTCGACCTTCACCGCTTTAAATTCGAACTGCGTTCCAGCTGGAACTTCGACCGTCAGGGTCGAGGTCAGGCCATCAGCGGATTCCGTGGGCACAGGAGCCAAAGCGGGATTCCAGGCACCCAGGGCCGCAGGTGCTCCCGCGACCAGCACGCGCTGGCCTTCAGGCAGGCGGCCGTGACGAATGTCAAAGGTCAGGCTCACGAGCTGACCGGCTTGAGGACGCCAGGCGTCCTGGGTACTGCGATTCAGCCAGACCGATACCGAACCGGGATTCACACGGAAGGTGGCATAGCCGCCGTCATCAATGGTGACCGCGTCCTTGATGCCGCCGGTGACATCGATCCAGGTTTCTCCACGATTCTCCGTGCCCACATACATGCGTTTGCTGCCGCCGCCGCGATCGGTCACGAGAACCGCAAGGCCGGAACCAGGATGGGCGTTATCGCCTGCACGGGTCCAACCGATGAGGTCCGGATCATCGAAGTAATCATACTGAGCGCCATAGGCCGCTGTTTTACGGGCGCGCAGGATCGGATCGAGTTTATCCCGCATGGGTTTGATCTTGTCCTGCGGCTGACCATAGTAGTCACCGTAGAAAACGGTTGGATAACCATCGGCCCGGGTCAAAATCAAAGCATAGGCAGCAGGCCGGAACCAGGACAGCACAGGGCGCGCCGAGTCGCGACCATACTGGGTGTCGTGATTGTCAACGAAGGTGTTGGCGAGGCCAGGATGCTTTTGAATCAGCGTTCCGTTGAGAATGGTGCGCAGATCAAAGTTGCCGTTCGAATCCGAGGCTTTCTGGAAGTTATAGTAAAGAGGGAAATCAAAGAGCGAAACCGTGTAGCCGGTCTTGGCCAAAAAGTTGTCGAGCTTATTGATATCACCGCTCAGGAACTCACCGACGGCATAAAGGTTACGTCCCGACGCGGCTCTTTGATAGCCGACCCAGTCCTGGATGAATTTATATTTGATGTGTTTCACGGCATCCAGGCGAAAACCATCCAGCTGCAGCTCGGTGGTTAGCCAGCGGCCCCAGGTCTGCATTTCGCGGGTGACTTCGGGGTGATCATAATCAAGGTTGGCGCCCATGAGATAATCATAGTTGCCGTTTTCCGTATCCACTTCCCAGTTCCAGCTGTGACCATCGAGTTTGCAGATATTGCCGGTGTAACCCGGAACGCTGCAGCCCACAGCGTTGAAGTGGTTGCCGTTGAATGTGAAGGTCGAATATTTACCGCCACGCGCCGCATAGTCAAAGCGTGTGTATAGGTTGAGGTCCATGGCCCCGCTGTTCGCGTTATTGCGATTGCTTTCCTGGGACAGGGAGGCTCGCACGCGCTCTGTCTTGTCAGCGCCAAGCAGATGGTTCATCACAATATCAGCATAGATCTGAAGGCCATTGGCTTTCATTTGCCGCACAGCATTCAAGAGTTCGGTCCGGGTTCCGTACTTGGTCCGCACGGCGCCCTTCTGCTTGAATTCGCCAAGGTCATAGGGATCATAGATTCCGTAACCGACGTCCCAGATCTTGCCATCGCCTTTACTCGGCGGTGGAATCCAGACCGCGCTGATGCCAAGGTCTGTAAGGTGGCGAGCATCATTGGCGAGGTTATTCCAATGCTCACCGCCGGCATGCGTATTCCATTCAAAATACTGCATCATGGTGCCGTTGTCGGCGGCCTGCAGTCCGGATGCGGAAAGAATGGCAACCGCCGCCACCCATGCTTTTACGGAAATGAATTTCTGGATCATCGGCGCGTCCCCCATTGTGGGCTTCTTCCTGGAAGCCATTGCTTGCGCTTCACTCATGGGTACAACAGCTGCTCGCTGGCGACAAGGATTTGGAATTTCACATCATTTTAAGCCTGAAAGCGACCTGCAGCTTTGGTATCGAAATCGACTATACCTCTGGAAATGTTGATATTATTGATTTTGGCGGAGAAGGCAGGCACACCGAAAGGTTAGAAATCCGGTAAGTTTCCTACAGGACGTTCACGGGATTCAGATCGCTTCTTCGTGGTGAACCATTTCCTGAACTTGCGGTGACCGGAGGCCGGTCACCGCCCCTGTGTTCAGCCCTGCTTGGGTTTGGCTACTGTGCACTTGGGGCCCACGAACGTATATTCGTTTTTCATTCGGGTCGTCGGACTTTCCGCTGCATGGCGCATGGCGGCATCCATCATCTTTTTCTGATGGGGCGACATGCTTTTGGGATCGGCCGCGTCGGGCTTCATCTTCAGGAGTTTGATCTCCTGCTCGATGGTATAGGCCGTCTCGCTCTGCCGATTGAAAACAAGGCTCCCCTCGGCATCCTGGCTGTAGACTTCCACGGCTGTGGCTCCGGTCGGGGAACGGCGGCCCTTGCATTGGATATCGTAGGCGAGGCGTTTGGCGGTCTCGGACTTGATCGTCAGCTCGCATTCCATGCCGTTGGCACTGGCGGCTTTCTTAAAATCATTCACCCAATTTTTCTTATCTTGAGTTTCTATGCACTCCAGAGTACCGCTGTCCTTGGCTTTCGCGCCACCGTCAAGCTCCTTGACCCTCCATTCCCCGGTTTTGGGCATTGGAAAGCTGTCAGCGGCATGGGCAGCGACCGACGCGAGGCCAAGACCTATCAGAAATACGAAGCGGGTATGAAGCATATCGGAATCTTCCTGCTATGAAGGTTAAGTAAAGAATCTAGCGCAGTTTCGCCCTTTCATAAACTCTGAAACGAAATCTTTAATGGTCCTGCATAGGATGAGTGCCCCCAGTGGCTTAACAGAATGTTTAGAAAACACCGCGATTCCTGCCGAAGCGTGCTCAGAATATCGAGGCAAACCACAACATTCTTAGGAACCACTGCAATGCTTGGCTATAAAATTTCAAAATTAAAAACGGCCGATGACATGAATTTATACAGTGACCTTTACGTGAATAACGGGGGAGACCAGGCCATCCCCCTTGACTGGATGCAGAGATCCAAAGTTTTCGCGATTTATAGCGGCCAGCAGATGGTCGGTGGTTACGTCGAATGCTGCCCGCCTATCCGTTCAACCAAGGACATCCCCGATGAGCTGCGCCAGGCGCTTCTGGAAAAGCACTGCGGTGACCTGAGCAATGTCCAGGAAAATGCTGCGTTCTGGATCAAGCGGGGCACAAAGGACAAGGTCCTTCTGCAGGCCTTTGTGTGGGCCACCATCGTCTGGCGCTCGGTGTTCTGCACCAGCTGCCATTACACGCTGGGCGTGGCGAATCGCAAGGGCATCAGCGATCTTTATAAATTCTTCTGCGGACGGGTCATCTATAAGGCGCCGAGCAAGTTGATTCCAGGCGAGACCTATCATGTCTTTCTTTGGAGCAAGACGCAGCTGCTTACGGTTGGGGGCAAGATTATGGTGCGCCTTGTGCGATCCAAGCTCAGCCGCCTGAAGCTCAGTCTGAGCCCGCATCATCCCTCTTCCAAATAACCATAAGCCCTAAGGAGTGCCGTGATGAGCCATCAATTGACCGTTGCCCTGCTTTATTCCATGATAGGTCTGGTTTCGCTCCTGATGTATGATGCGAAGAAGATCCAGGTGTCCGGTGAAGCGAACCGGCCTGCCATGAGTTCTGTGTCCACCTTCCGTTATGTCTACAGGATCTCGCAGCTCACCTTTCTCTATGCTTTGGTGCTGTTCTTTATGGGCCGGCACGAGCTGACGTTCTCACTCTTCCATAACCTTGCGACCCTTTATATGGGCGCCTGGATTTCGGTGGTCGGCATCCTTCTTTTCATCGGTGCCAAGAGCACTCTGGGCCAGAACTATAGCCACTGCAGTCAGATGTATGTGCCGAAGGATATTGTCATGGATGGCATCTATGGTCACATTCGGCATCCGATCTATACCGCGAACCTGATCATCATTTTGGGGCTTTTTGTCGCGACAGGGGATGTCTTTGTGCTGGCTCTCTGGGGCACGATGCTCGGCTACTATCACCGCTCGGCACGTTTGGAAGAGCGAGGCCTTCGCGCAGCGTTCCCGACCTATACGCATTATATGGAGCGCACCGGCCGCTTTCTGCCTAAGCCGCTTCAACTCCTGAAGTCCTTGAACTCCATAAGGGAAGGATGATGGTGACTCTGGTGCCGTGCTTATCCAGGGATTTATCCGGCGTTTCACTTTCGATCCGCAGCTGACCCCCGAATTTATCCACGTAGGCTTTGGCGAGAGGCATGCCAAAGCCTGTACCTTTCTCGCCTGCGGTTCCTGTTCGGGTTGTAGGCTTGCTCGGATTGAAAAGGCCGCCCAGGATTTCAGGCGGAATGCCGACTCCGTAATCCCGCACCGCGATTTCCACGTTGCCTTCATTCCGGTCGATAAAGATATCAACCTTGCCGCCCAAAGGCGAGAATTTGATGGCGTTGCTCAGGATGTTCACCAGGACCTGGTGGGTCAAAGACAGCCCTTCCGCGACGCACAGGATATCACGGGTCTTGGAATAATGAACATTGATTGCCACGCTTTTGGCCTCCGCCTTGGCTTCGACCATGAGGATGGCGCCGTCGATGGCCTCATTCACCGAGCAGGGCTCGATCTTCACCGTTTTTTTGCCGGAACGCACCGCTTCAAACTCCCGGACATGCACAATCAGATGATCAATGGCGAGACAGGCATTATGAATGCGGGAGAGACGCTTCATGGAAACCTGATCCAGATGGGCCTCCTGCTCAGTAAGATAGCTTTCATTCCCCATGATGACGCAAAGAGGATTGGCAATGTCATGAACCAGGATCCTGAGCAGGTTGTCCTTATCCTTCAGCGTGGCTTCGATCTGCTCGGACTGCTTGCGGATGGCTTCGGCCTGGATTTTGATCAGGTAGTCCTTTTCCAAGGACTGCTGAAAGACCTTGCGGAAAAAAAGGGAAAGAGCGAAGCCCGTCGCATGCCCCAGGAACAGGGGAATGAGCGAGGAGCGCCACTCGCCCTGCATCGCAAAGCAGACGGTGAGACCCAGTCCATAGATCAGGGTAAACGAGTTATGAACCGCATAAAAACGGTAAAGAAAGATGTGCGTGGCGAGGATGGAAGTCAGGCAACCCGTGGTGACAGCCAGGCGATATTGGTTGTCCATGGAAAAAAGGAAGTAGAGATAAAGAACATTGATGGTTAAGGTGCTGGTGAAGAGAAGAGTATTCAAAAGGAGCGTGGGGCGACGGACTTTGCGTGCCACGGTCATGAGCAGCGTGAGATCCATCAGAAAGATGATGATCACCAAAAAGCGCGCATTGACGACCCGCCAGGCTTCGTCTATGGGAAAAGAGACAAAATCCGTGGGAATGGTCAGAAGCATCAGGGCAATACAGATGAAATTCGCATACTTGGTATAAAGAGCAAGATGAGCTTCCTGCCACCTTATATGCAGAAACTTATTGGAACGCAGGTTGTCTTTTCCTTCTGTCATGCCTTCGCTATCGGAAGAATGGGACCGTTCCTCAAGAAAGATTAGACGCGGGTCAGCCTCCCTGCCGCAAGCTCGACGCTGGCCTTGACCTGAAAAGAGTGATTGCAGATCCTTGACCAGGTTCTAGAATAAGGTCGAGGAGGGGACGCATGTGAAGGATCCCAATCTGATTCGCAAGGAAACGCTGGCTATTACCGATGTCCTTCCCCATGTCATCTTCACTCCGAAGGAACTGAGTGCCACGAGTTTTCCCGAGGCCCTGGTGATGATTGCGGGTGATCCCATCAACATGACCTCTTTGAAACTGCAGACCTTCCGCGAAAATGGCGTCCGCTGCCGTATCTGCGGCTGCAAAGGCAGCTACTTCGCCAAGGAAAAGTATCCGGCCGAGCCCTACTATCACCTGAATCTTTACGCGCTGAAGGATGGGCGTGAGGTGCTCATGACCAAGGATCACATCCTGCCCATCACCAAAGGCGGTCGTGATCGGCTGAATAATTTTCAGACGCTCTGCATTGAATGCAATCGTAAGAAGGCCAGTAAAACGCCGGAGAAAGTTAAAAAGAAGAAGCTGAAATAATCAGGCGACCTCTTTAAGGGCCACCACCGGAACTTCGATATGAAAGCAGGCGCCCTGAAGCTTGCGGGGATGCTGCACGCGAATGCTTCCCCCATGAGCCGTGATGATCTTTTGACAAATGGACAGCCCAAGGCCGGTCCCGACGCCCACGGCCTTGGTTGTGAAAAAGGGCGTGAAGATCTTTTCCATCTTGTCCGGGGAAATGCCAGGACCGTCATCCTCGATTTCAATCGTGACCATGTTTTCCCCGAGCGCAGCACGCACCAGAAGATGCGGCTCAGTGCGATGCGCATCCCTTTCCAGGCCCTTCTCCATAAGGGCATCGGCCGCGTTGCTCAGAAGGTTGGTGATCACCTGACCAAGTTGGGAGCGGCGGCACTCCAGCGTCAGGTCTTCCGGGCATTCGATATCCACCCGCAAAGGTTTCAGCTTCGAACGCAGTATGGTGAGGCATTCATCAATCAAAGGGCGCAGCTGAACGAGCGAGGGTTGGGAGTCCACCCGCGTTTGATTGCGAATCGCGCTCTGGATGGCTTCGATGCGATCCACCGCTGTGCTGATGTCATCAAGTGACGACCGGGTTTGGGTCAGATCGCTGGCAAAAGTCGTTCTTACCGAGACCACCTCCGGATCATCACCTTCCAAAAGCGCATTCAGGCGCTCCTCAATCGTGGTCACGTTCTTCAAGGCTTCAGTCTTGGAATTGATAATAAGCTGAGTGGGATTCGCAATATCATGAGCCACCCCCGCCACAAGCTGGCCCATGGTCGACATCTTATCAGCCTGGATAAGCTGCTCGGTGGCCTGGCGGATCTCCTGACCCAGGGCGGCTTTTTGCTTTTCCAGTTCTTCGCGGCGGTCGATCTCGACCTGCAGGCGGGAATAGCCATCAATCAAAGCCCGGTTGGCGTCATCCCGTTCCTGCTGAAGGAGGTTCACGCGATCTCCGAGAGCGAGGGACAGAAGAACCACTTCGATCGACGAGCAGATGAGCATCCCGTGGTCGACGAGGAAGTGCGAAGGCAGCAGCGTGAGATGCTTCAGGCCATAGATGAAGTTCCCGAGAACGAGGATACTCCAACCCACAGTAAAATATCGGGCAGGCCGGTATCCATGCCGCAGGCTGATGAGCCCGATGCCGACCATCACCAGCGAATTGACGACGGAAACCAGGAAGGTTCCCACCCAGGCCACGATATAGTAGGGCATCACGAAGCTGAGGCAAAGAAAGACGACATGAACCCAGGTTATGGCCCTTGCAGCCCTGGCCGTGCGGGGCAGTCGGGCGTCGAGTTCGTGAAAGTGCAGCGCGAATAGGAAGGCGAAGACAAAACCCATGCAGCTCCAAACCCAGAGCATCTTATCATTCAGGCCTGGATTATTGGGGAAGAGGAACTGGAAGACCACCCCATGAAGGCTCGCCTGAAACAGCAGGTGAAGCGCAAGGTATCCCACATAGAAGAGATAGCCTCGCATGCGCAGCGAAAGATAGAGGAAGGCGTTATAAAGAATCATGACCAGATTCAGGCCGTAGTAGAGGCCGAGCACAAGGCTTTCGCGGGCCGCCATGTCCCCGAAGTCTGATTCACTGTGAATACGCATCTGCAGCTGCATCGCACTTTCGGACTTCACGCGGAAGACGAGATAGGCTTTTGCGGAAACTGGCAGATCGAGTTTGAAGTTGATCGTCCGATAGGGTCGATAGCGCTGCGAGAAGGGGACATGATCCCCGCTTGTGAAGGGCTGCTGAACCGTTTTATCCGAAATAACGTGCAGTGTGACCTCATCCAAAAGCGGATAGGTGATATTCAGAATGAAGCGATGATGATCGCTTTGATTTTCAATCGGCACGACGAAGTAAACCGGATGATGCATGTAGCCGAGGTTAGGCGCGTTATTGCGGGATGACTTGTATTCACCCCGGGCAATCGACTCGCTGAATTCCTCAAGGCTCATGTTGCCCTTTTGATCTTCGACCCAAACGATCCGGGGCCCCAGGTCAGTGGCCTCACCCGTCAGGGGCACTGCGGTCAGAGTATTCAAACTCAGCAGCATTTCGGCCAGCATCACGCCACCTCCCGCAGAGTCGCGACAGGCTTTTCCTGACCGAAATTCAGCGATATGGAGAGCGAGGCTTCGTTTTGGACGCAAAGGATCAGCGACTCATAGGGCCTCAGGATCTGATTCAAAAAGGGCAGAATATGCTCGACGATGTGCTTCGCTTGATCCCGATTCGCATAATTCAAGGCCATCATGAGCGAAGGTTTGCCACTTCCGCTCGTGGTCAGTTCAACCGTGAAGTTTTCCGTAAGGCTCGTGACACTGATCCAGTTGCGGAAGATCAGTTCGATCACCATCGGGATCGCAAAGCGATTGGTGTAAACTTCCAGCGGCGTCAGCTGACCTTTGATATGAAAACGGGCAGCAGCGGCTTTGCCGGCGGTTTCCATGATCCTTTGCTGCGCCAGCTCCAAAAGCTCCAGGATGTTCAGGCGGTCCAGCTGATACCCATCGACGCCGCTGAGTTGCCGAATCGCGATCACTGACGAGGCGGAGCGTCTGATGCCATCCTCGATGAAGCTCATGGATTCCTTCATGAGCTGAAATCGCTGGTTGATATGACCGCGGGCCATTTCATAAAGATCCGGCTGGTTGCGGGGGTGCCACTCTTCAATGATATGGTTCATATCCTTGTGAAGATCCGCCATCTCCCTATCGAGGTTGGCCTGATTGGTCGAGATATAATTCAAAGGATTGTTCAGCCGATGGGCCATGTCCGAGACAAGATAGACCCTGGTTTTCAGGGACAGGCTGAGTTCGGCCTCGGCCTCGGCACGCGCCTGGTCCGCCTCGCGCGCCAACTGCTGCAGGCGATTGAAGCGATCCGCCAGACCAAAGGATAAAAGCGCAATCTGCGTGATGTTGCCGATCATGAAGGCATTGTGAGTCAGGGCATTGTAGGGTAGCCAGCCGAGCTGTTTGGAAAGATAGATGACACAGCCGACGAGCATCGCGCCCCAGGCGAGGAGATAGAATTTCCCTTCATGCGTACGATCCACGAAGGTCGCGAAGGCACCCACCGCAAGAAGACCGATCGCGGTGGATAACGTCAGGCTCGCCATGATACGAACAGACAAGGCATAGGGTACAAAAAGGGAAAGGAAAAAGCCAAGGGCCGATAGCCCCGCCATGCCCTGCAGAAAGCGATCAAGTCCCGGGCGATTGTGAAAGCCGAGGAACGAGCGGGTGAACTGATACACAAAGTAATCGAGGATATAGGAGAAGTGCCCAATGATGAGGTTGCTTCCCGTTTCCGGCCAAAGATAGACCTGGCCAAAACCATTCAGAGCCACCTGCAGGGCCAGAAAAAGGCTCATGAAGGCCACATAATGAAAGTAGGCGCGGCTGCGGGTTTTCAGGCAAATGAAGGCGTTATAGATGATCATGATAGTGACGGCGCCGACGTAGCCGAAGAGCGTGGAAAAGTCTCCAAGCATCCGATCGTGATAGGTGTTTTCCTGAAGAAGAGTCATCGGTACCTGCACGGACGATGACGAGCGAACGCGGATCGTGATCTGATAGTGGCCCGGTTCATGCGGAAACTCAAGAGCCGGTTTGATCGCATTTTTCAGGCGTTTCGTGCCGCCCTGGTGATCACCAAGCACATGATGCGCAACCAGTTTGCCTTCGCGTTCGATGTAGATATCAAGCTCATCCAGCAGGGGGTAGCCAACTTCCAGGATATAGGTCAGTTCATTTCTTTTGATCAGTTCTGTTCGGAGCCAGAGGGTCAGATCCGTCCAGCCGAAATTGGGGGAACCGCTCGTTATCAGAGGAAAGTGAAGAAGGCGCGCCTCTTGAAAGTTCAATGTCGGCTGTTTTTCCGTCAGATAGTGGGAATCCTGGCCCAGGCTTACCGATTCCTGATGGCTGAGCTCCAAGGGAGCGGCCCGCATCGTTAGGGACGGCAGGAGGCAAAGCATCAGAAGGAGTCCATGGACCCAGATGGACAGTCGGAAATGAAGGGGCCGTACTAGCACGAGTATACCCCGACCTCTTTGATTTCCGGGAAATCGCGGACACCCACCTCGTTATGAAGCGTGGCCTTCTTAAAATTGGAAGGGAACTCCAAAAGGCCGCTGGTACAGATGGCCATCACACGCTTGAAATCCCCGAGGCTTTGTCGACCCTGTTCCGAGGTCAAGGTCACCTTGCTCAGCTCCTGCAGTCTGGCTGCGAGATTGGCGATATCCCCGATGACAGCGAGTTCGGAACGATTGATGCTTCCGATCATGCCGAGGACGACGTCACCCGAGGCGAGGCCGAAGGACAGTTTCAGTTTATCAAAGGGAGCCGGCAGACCTTCGAGGATGGCCCGCGAACGTTCCGCCATGCTTTCGGTGGCCGCCAAAGCTGTATTCAGCATGGATTCCCCGGAGAGCCCGAAAACCGCCATGAGCCCATCCCCCAGGTGCTTGTCGACCACGCCTCCAAACTTATAGACCACCTCATGCAGGGCGCAGATGATCTTATCCAGGACCTCGATCAATTTTTCCGGCTGAACCGTGCGGGAGAGAGCGGTGAAACCACGAATGTCGGCGAAGACCACCGCCAGCGGCACCCGCTTGGGCGCAAATTCCTCGGTTTCCACTGTTCCTTTGGGAGTATTCGGCGAAAGGCTATGGACGGTCTTATTGAGTTCCGCGTTTTTTTCCAGCAGCTGTTTGACGAGCGTCACGAGCCGGGCGTTTTCGCGGTGGACTTCGAAGTGTTTGATGGCTTCATGAACGGTGCGGAGCAGCTGATCGGGGAAGATGGGTTTGGTCATGTAGCGGAAGATGGAGGCTTCATTGACCGCCGAGATCACGTTGTCCAAGGCCGCATAGCCTGTGAGCATGATGCGCGGTGCGGGATGCGTTCGTTTGTGAAGCTCCCGCAGAAATTCCACGCCACTCATCTCGGGCATGATCTGGTCGCTGATGACGACGGAGAATTGACCTTCATTCCCGCCCTTGTCCACCATTTTGAGAGCATCCACGGCGGATTGAAAGGTCAACACATTGTACTGGTCTCGCAGCTGACGCGATAGACCATCAAGATTCGGAAGCTCATCATCCACGATCAGGATTCGATGGAGGCCTTCGTCTTTTCTTTGCTCGTCACCAGCATGGACGCCGGCAGCAGCCTTCAGGTTTAGCTTCATGAGAGACTCCAATGGTCAGGGCTTTACCGTCGGCAGAGTGTGAATATTCTTAATCTTTGGAAATCTGAGAAAAAGCGCAGAGTTTAAGAGGTAATTGGGAGGCTGGATAGGCGGGATATTCTTCCTGCAATTCAAAGGCCTTGAGCTGCAAGAGCAGGGCAGCGTTATAGGTAGTTCAATGCAAAAGTCGATCGGTGTAATGGGCTATGGTCTCGACCAGTGTCTTGGGGAGATCAGCTTTGTGATGTGATCGTTCCATGGAGTCGGAACTTTATTTCGCTTAGCCGCAGTGCCTCTTTTTGGCTTTCCAAATGCCGGCCGCGGCTTTGGGTCATAGGGCGTGCCACCTGCGAGGCAAGCGATCGTGGATAAGACTCCAGGCCCCAAACCTCCGTAGAAGGCGCTCATGAAGACAGGCAGAATCAGCAGGATAAGAGGCGCCTCGTTTCCGAGATGGACGCCAAGCGTGGAGTGCAGGAAGATGAAGATCGCCGAGCACAAAACGGCAAAGAGATGCACATGGCTTTTTTCCGCTTGCAACGGCATCGAATGGTCCTCCCCCCCATAGTCCCTCGCCTATGTCCAGGCAGGACCTGGCAGGAATCAGAAGCATTCCAGGGAAGTCTTGCGGGATCCGATCTATCCTGCTTTGGCCTGGATCCTATTGGAGTCTATTGCTTTATTCCTTTGAATACCCTAGGACTGAGAAGCCTGAATGAAGCATCTTTGAGGAGTTGATCGGATGGAACTCGTGGCAAGTGGCCTTCATGCTCTCGGAGATATTTCCTGGGGTTCGCATTTCTGTCATTTCTATTTCGATCAGGCGGATCTTGTGGATACTCTCGTCCCCTATTTCAAAGCCGGACTTGAAAATAGAGAGCAGTGCCTTTGGGTCACGTCCAAGCCGCTTTTGGCTCATGAGGCGCGAACCCTTTTAAAAAAGGCTGTTCCCCGTTTGGACGAATTCGAAGAGAACGGGCAGATTGAAATCATCAATCATCACGACTGGTATCTACGGCATGGAAAGAATGATGCCGACGTCATCCTGCAGAGCTGGGTGGATTATCAGTTTCGTGCTCTGGAAAAAGGCTATAAGGGATTGCGCCTGACGGGCAATACCTACTGGCTGGAAAAAGACGATTGGGCGGCTTTTACAGAGTATGAATCCAAGGTGAACGAAACCTTTTCGCGGCATCGCATCGTTGGACTTTGCAGCTATTGCCTGAATAACTCGGGATCCAAGGAAGTTTTCGACGTGGTGCGGAATCACGATTTCGCTCTTTTGCGTCAGGGCGGGCAGTGGGAACTTTTGGAATCGGTGAAGGCGCGCTCGGAAAACGGCAGCCTTCAAACCCTGAATCGGGAATTGAAGTCGAGCCTGAAGCAGGCGCAGAAGGCTGCGGAATCCGCCAGTCGATTGAAAACGGAATTTCTTGCCAACATGTCTCATGAAATCCGTACGCCCTTGGGCGCCATCCTTGGCTTCACCGATCTTTTGAAAGAGGATGATCTTTCCACCCCGGATAGAAAAGAGTTTATCGAAGTCATTCAAAGGAACGGCACCGCCCTGTCGCGCCTGGTTGATGATATTCTGGACATTGCCAAAGTCGAAGCCGACATGCTGAAGATCGAAAAGTTAAGCTTTTCCCCCGTGGAACTGCTGGAAGAAGTCATTGCGGTGTTCACGCCGTCAATCCGCATGAAGCCCGTGACCCTCCGCACGGATTTTTCACCGAAGCTGCCGCTTACCGTCCAATCGGATCCCACGCGGCTCCGGCAGATATTGATCAATCTCGTGGGCAATGCTGTGAAATTCACCGAAAGGGGGACGATCTCGATTCAGGCGGAATTCACGGCGAAACCGCAGCCGAAAATCGTCTTCCGTATTCAGGACCAGGGCATAGGGATTCACAGGGATCATCAGCAGTCGCTCTTTCAGCCCTTCAATCAGGCGGACGGTTCGATGACAAGGCGATTCGGAGGCACCGGCCTTGGCCTTTACCTTTCGCGACGACTGGCCCAGGCCTTGGGTGGCGATGTGATTCTCGAAAAATCAGCGCCCGGTGAAGGTTCCGTGTTCATGGTCACGATCGGGGTTGATGCCGTTGAGATGACGGAAGGTTCGTCAGCAGGGGAAAGGGCGGCCGATCCCCAGCGTGAACTGGAAGGTTATCGCCTTCTGATCGCCGAAGATTTGGCTGACAATCGTCTGCTGATCAAACACATGCTGCGCGGCACAGGTGCTCAATTCACCTTTGCCAAGGATGGGCACGAAGCCGTGACCATGGCCAGCGAAAATGAATTCGACCTGGTTCTCATGGATCTGCAGATGCCGACCATGGATGGATATTCCGCCGTCGAAATCCTGCGAAAGGGTGGCTTCCGAAAACCCGTTATCGCCTTGAGCGCCCACGCAATGCTTGAAGACCGTATCAAATCAGGGCTTGCCGGTTTCGATGGCCATATTCCCAAGCCGATCCACCGCGAAGACCTGCTGAAAACTTTGAAGCAATTCAAAATGAGGTAGATTTCGTCATTCCGAAAAAATCCCGCCTGAATCGCGAGGTTCAGGCTTTTTTTATGTCTTTTTCAAGGTGTTCGAGGATTTTTCAACTTGTCCATTGAAATTCCTTTGTTTGATCAAACAACAGAAAAGTTGGAAATACATTGTTAAGAATCTAAACAAAGTTAGTAGAAAGGACGAGCAGGATGCTAATGTCATACTGTCGAAAAATGCCGACAGCTTCCATGTATTTCATGGCAGCGATGGTTTTGGTGAATGCTTCCCCCATCATGATGCCCGCCGCCCATGCCGCCGTTCCCGGACCGAATTACGGCGAAGTCTTACAAAAATCCCTTTATTTCTATGAAGCGCAGATGGCTGGACCCTTGCCGGAAGGCTATCGGGTGCCGTGGCGCGGACCTGCAGGATTGAATGACGGCGCCGCAGAAGGCGTGGATCTGACCGGCGGATTCTTTGATGCTGGCGATCATGTGAAGTTTGGTCTGCCTATGACCTATACAACGACAGTTCTCGCCTGGAGTCTTCTGGTTTCAGAAAAGAGCTATGAAAGCCTCGATCAGGATTATTATGCGAAAAGAAACCTGCGCTACGTCGCTGACTGGATCATGAAAGCGCACAGCGCCCCCTATGAATTCTGGGGGCAGGTGGGTAACGGCGGGATCGACCATGCGTACTGGGGCCCACCGGAAGTCATGCAGATGGCACGTCCGGCTTACAAAATAGACCGCTCCTGTCCTGGCAGTGACCTGGCCGGTGAAGCGGCCGCGGCCCTGGCGGCAACGTCCATGGTCTTTGCCAAGGATGATCCCGCCTATGCGCAAAGAGCTTTGAAAGAGGCCCAGGAACTCTATGACTTTGCGGATAATTACCGCGGTGTTTATAGTGATTGCATCAAGGATGCCGGTTCCTATTACCGCTCATGGAGCGGCTATCAGGATGAACTCGTTTGGGGAGCCGCCTGGCTTTATCAGGCGACCGGCGACGCCTCCTATTTGAAAAAAGCTGAAGTGGCCTATGAGGGTATTAAAAGTATTGATAACCCGGGCAGGCCTTATAAATGGACACTCTCTTGGGATGATAAAAGCTACGGGGCTTATGTCCTGATGGCGAAACTGACCAAAAATCCCAAGTATGAAGAGGACGCGGAACGCTGGCTGGATTACTGGACGGAAGGTCATCAGGGTCAGCGCATCACCTATAGCCCAGGCGGGCTCGCGTGGCTCGATAGCTGGGGTTCCCTGCGCTATGCATCGAACACAGCGTTCATGGCTTTGCTGTATGCCGATTACCTTTGGCAGAATAATCGCAAAAGCGACAAGGCTTGGGTCTACCACAAGTTCGGGAAAAAGCAGATTGATTACGCGCTCGGCGATAACCCCTCGGGTCGCAGTTATGTCGTCGGCTACGGCGTGAATCCTCCGCAGAATCCGCATCACCGCGCGGCGCATGGTTCGTGGACCAACAGTCTGCAGGCCCCGGCGAAAACCAGGCACCTTCTGTATGGAGCCCTGGTCGGTGGACCGGATCGCAACGATAGCTATTCCGATGCCCGGGATCAGTATGTCTTCACCGAAGTCGCGACCGATTATAATGCGGCGTTCACCGGAGCCCTGGCCTTCCTGATCAAGGATTACGGCGGAAGCATCGATCCTCAGTTCCCCGCGCAGCAGAACAAGACCGAGGAATACTCGATTGAAACCAAGGTGAATTCCCGCGGGAATGATTACCTTGAAATCGCCGCACGGATCGAGAACAAAACAGCCTTTCCCCCACGTCAGCCGGAAAAACTGCGGATGCGCTATATCATCGACCTTTCCGAGATTCCTGCGAACCTCCGGGATCCTGGCCAGGTGAAGATCACCACAGCCTATTCCCAGGCCACCTCGGTTTCGGGTCTGAAAGTCTATGACGCCACGCGCGCCCTTTATTTCATCGAAGTCGATTTCTCGGGGCAGAAGATTATTCCAGCCGGACAGTCCGAGTGCCGTCGCGAGGTGCAGTTCCGCTTCAACTATCCGCAGAGCTGGGCGCCTTATTGGAATGAAAAAAATGATCCATCCTTTGCTCAGACCAGCAGCGACTGGGCGAGCAATGCGAACCTTCCGATCCAGGAGTAAGCCGGGATAGGAAAAGGAGCGGCGGGGGCTGATGACCTCGCCGTTCTTTTTTTGTCTGGAAATTGACTGGCGCCTCCAGAGTCGCGCGTGTAGCTTTTGCCCAGAGGTGAGCACGCCGAACTAGAAGGAGTGTGTATGCGTTACAAACTACTGGGCCAGACTGGTCTTTATGTTTCTGAACTCTGTCTCGGCACGATGACTTTTGGCGGCGCGGGACATTGGGAGCGGATGGGTAAACTGCAGCTTGAGGATGCCGCGGCTCAGCTGAAAAAGGCCTTTGATGCCGGTGTTAATTTTATAGATACCGCCAATGTCTATTCCATGGGTATCAGCGAAACGATCACAGGTCAGGCCATTCGCAATCTGGGACTGCCGCGGGATCAGCTGGTGATTGCAACCAAGGCGACAGGCATTATGAACGAATTGCCGAACGGCCGTGGGCAATCACGCTATCACCTGATGAATGAAATCGACGCCAGCTTGAAAAGGATGCAGCTCGATCACATCGATCTTTATCAGCTGCACGGTTTTGATCCTCTGACGCCGCTCGAGGAGGCGCTGTCCACTCTCAATGATCTGGTGCGTTCGGGCAAGGTTCGCTACATCGGTCTTTCCAATATGGCTGCCTGGCAAATCATGAAGGCGCTGGCGATTTCGGATCAAAGGGGTTGGGCGCGTTTTCAAACTGTTCAGGCTTACTACACGATCGCCGGCCGTGATCTGGAGCGTGAAGTGATTCCGCTGGTTCAGGATCAGAAACTCGGTGTGATGGTCTGGAGTCCCTTGGCCGGCGGACTTTTGAGCGGAAAATACAAGGCCGATGGACAGGGGCCCGAGGGCGCGCGGCGTACCTCCTTTGATTTCCCCATAGTCGATAAAGCACGGGCTTTTCGCTGCGTCGACGTCATGCGCCCGATCGCTGAAAGGCATCAGGCGTCGGTGGCTCAGGTCGCCATTGCCTGGCTGCTTCATCAGCCCGTGGTCAGCACCGTGATCATCGGAGCGCGGACCATGCCGCAGCTTGAGGATAATTTAAGTGCCACCCGTCTGCGATTCACAGACGAGGATCTCAAGGCTTTGAATGAAGTGAGCCAATTGCCGCCGGAGTATCCCGGATGGATGATCGCCTTTCAGGGTCAGTACCGCGCAAGCGCGCCGATCAAGGAATAGCTGAGCGCCGTCTCCAGCTTGAAATTCGCCATTCCTCAACTTGCTCTTGTGCTCGCAGCCTGCTAAACCTTGGGAAAATTATGCGTTGCACAAGGGAGTTGAAGAATGCGAACAGCATACCGCTGGTTTATGCGCTGTGTTTCCGGCATCGCACTCTGGGCCGGCCTGGCCCAGGCTGCAGAAAGTCCCCGTTTGCCACTGAGTACCGCCGGGCGCTATGTCGTCGATAGTCAGGGCGCCCGCTTCAAACTGCGTTCCGCCAACTGGTACGGTTTTCACCTCGACAGCCAGGTGCTCAAGGGCCTCGATCGTCAGCCCCTGGCGTCGATGATCGGGCTTTACAAGGCCTGGGGATTCAATTCAGTTCGTCTGCCTTTTTCCAATCAGATGCTGCATGAGACAAGGCCCGTGCCGGATGAAGCCGTGGCGGCCAACCCTCAGTTTCGTGGGCAAAATCCCCTGCAGATCATGGATGCGGTGGTACAGGCCTTTACCGATAACGGTATCGCTGTGATTCTGAATAATCATTCCACAAGTTCGGAATGGTGCTGCAATTTTGATAGCAACGGCCTTTGGCACAATGAAGGAGCCGGCACGTATAGCCAATCCTCAGAGCAGTGGGTTCAGGACTGGCTGATGCTGGCCGCACGCTATAAAAATAACAAGTGGGTGGTCGGTGCCGATCTCCGCAATGAAGTGCGCACAGGGAAGTGGCGCAATACAGTGATCCCCGTCTTTCCCAACTGGGGCAAAGGCGATGGCAATGACTGGGCTTTAGCGGCAGCGGATGCCGGCAATCGTATTTTGGCCGTCAATCCCGATCTTTTGATCATAGTCGAAGGCATCAACTGGACCGGCACGATTCCCCTTTTGGGATCTGGCGAGCGCCCGCATCTTCAGCCTGTTCAGGGGCGCCCTGTGAATCTGATCGTTCCCCATAAGCTTGTCTATGCCGCGCACAATTATTCCTTCACAGGTCCGAATCATACAGGTGATGACAAGACCTCGCCGGGCAAAACCCGTTACGGGCAAATGGATGCACAAACGCTGCGGGACACTCTGGATCGTGAATTCGGTTACGTGCTGAATGCGGATCAGTATTTTACCGCCCCGGTCTGGGTCAGTGAATTCGGAGCCTCGGCGAATGAAGGCGATCCGGCGACGCGCGCCTGGTTTTCGGAACTCGTGCGGTACATGATTGATAAGGATCTCGATTTTGCTTACTGGCCCTTCAATCATGAAGGCTATGGCCTTGTCAGCGAGGACTACGCCCGGAATTTGACCGATGATTGGCGTTATGCGGAACTTTCGCGCTTGATCGCATCCGAGGGCGCGCAGCCGAGCCTTCCTGTGAATCGCTTGAGCCGCCTGGCTGTGAGCGATCGCGATGAAAACCTTGCAGGGGCGGGTGACTGGCTGCCTTATACGCGCAAGGGTTCATGTCCCAGCGGGGAAAGGATCGTGGGCCTGAGTCAGGATCATCGACTGCTCTGCTCGCATGAAAAACCGCAGGATCCTTCCATGACAGCTGCGCAGTATCATGTCGAAGCCTGGCAGGAAACCGGCGCGCGCCCGCATGGAATTTCCGATTGGGCCCCTGGTTCCACCAAGTTCGAATGCCCATTGAATTATTTTGCCGTGGGCTATGCTCAGGATAAAGGCAAGGCGAGTGGACTCCTCTGTGCCAGTGCCAATCGGGATTTGAGCACAAGCTGTCGTACAGTGGATTTCAGCCAGGGTGATCAGCGGCTCAGTGGACGTGGGGGAGATTGGGCTGATTACTCCCATAAAGGTCAGTGCGGGGATCAGGACTACCTGGCTGGCTATGCGCACAAGGGCGGCAAGGTTCAGGCCCTCCTCTGCTGCGCCCTTTAAATTGTGACGATCAAGGGGCCTCGTGCGCGCAGGCTCCTTTTTTTACCTTGAAAAAAAGCCCCAACTCGCCTCATATAGGATTCCCGGTTTGCCCTGTGTCACTATACCTTGGGTTAAAGTCAATGAGCGGTTCCGATAAGTGTTTGCAAGGCCAAAGTCCGGACGGACAGGACTTTATTCGTTATTTCCGATCCTATTCTTTCATTTCCCACCAGAGATCCATGCTGGAGGATCACAAGCGGACCACCGCCTACTATCGTGCCATCGTCGACAATCGCCGACAGTTTGAAGGCAAAGTCGTGCTCGATGTGGGAACCGGATCCGGGATTCTGGCCATGTTTGCCGCCCGGGCCGGGGCGCGCAAGGTCTATGCTGTGGAAGCGACATCCATGGCGGAGCATGCCCGGAATCTTGTCAAAGCCAATCAGCTCGATAACATCGTGACTGTGATTCAGGGCACGATGGAGACGGTCGAACTTCCCGAAAAAGTCGATATTATCGTCAGCGAATGGATGGGTTACCTTCTTTTGCGCGAGACCATGCTCGACTCCGTGCTCGTCGCCCGCGATCGCTTTTTGAAGCCCGGCGGCGCCATGTACCCGTCTCATGCCCGGCTATTCTGGGCTCCGATCAAGGCTCAGGAAAGCGCCGAGCGCAAGGAATCCTTCGATCGCGTGATAGAACATTGGGAATGGTTCCTGCTCGATATGAAAAATCTCTATAACATCGACATGGATGTGCTAACGCACCCTTACATCGCGGAACAAAAGCAGAATTATCTGGGCGGTGGTGAGTGGGCCGATGTGCATCCTGATCAGGTGCTGGGTGAGCCCCTGGCATCGACCACGCTTGATCTGCATCGCATCACCATCGACGAACTCAAAGCCGGTGTGTCGGGTGAAGGTCAGATCACGCTTAAAGGGCATAACCCCATCGAAGCCATCTGTGGATGGTTTGATGTGTCTTTCCGCGGTTCGCCGGAAAATCCTGTCGATCATCCGATCGAACTGGATACCGCGCCGGATGCCGAAGGTGCCACGCATTGGGGTCAAACCGTGTTCATGCTCCAGCCGCCGCTGCATCCCCAAAAGGATGATAAACTTTTCGTGCGCTTTGCGGTGTTCCGTCGTGAAGACTATGAAAGGCTGCTGCGCGTTCAGCTGGAAACCCGCCTCATGCCATCCGGGGATGGGATGAAGAAGGAATTCGGTGTGGACTGAGTCGGCGCGGGGCGTTCATGCGCGCCCCGGATCGCGACCTCTTTGACCCTGACTTCCGGCTTCCCCTGCTTCTTTCTTGCCGCTCCTCTTACATTTCTGTAGGTCTCAGGTACACTCGATGTATCGGGTCTTGTGAGGGGATTCATGGCAATCAGTACCTTTGACTTATTTAAAATCGGCATCGGTCCGTCCAGTTCGCATACGGTCGGCCCTATGCGTGCCGGACACCGTTTTTTGATGGGCCTTGAGGAAAAAGGCGTCTTCGATCAGGTCGCCACGGTGACCTGTGAGCTCTATGGCTCTTTGGCTTTGACGGGCGTCGGCCACGGCACGGATAAAGCCATCATGCTCGGCCTTTCGGGGGAGCTGCCGGATCAGGTGGACCCGGAAACCATTGACGAGAAATTGGCCACGATCAAACGGGATTTCCGGCTCTTTCTAAAAGGGCAGCGGCCGATCGAGTTTGATCCCAAAAAGCACATCATTTTCTTTCGCAAAAAAGTTCTGCCTCTGCATTCCAATGGCATGCGTTTCATCGCCTATGACGCCGATTATAAGGAACTGCATAGCCGCGTGTACTATTCGATCGGCGGCGGCTTTGTGGTGAACGAGGATACTGCGAAAGAGGACAGGCTGAAGAAGGATACGACCGAGCTGAAATATCCTTTTAAAACGGCGGCTGCGCTTTTGGAGATCAGCAGCGCGCAGAATCTGAGCATTGCCCAGATCATGTTTGAAAATGAAAAGGCCTGGCGCAGTGAAGCGGAAATTCGGGCGGGGCTCGACCGCATCTGGACCACGATGAAGGAATGCATAGATCGTGGCTGTCACAATACCGGCGTTCTTCCGGGAAGTTTGAAAGTGAAGCGACGTGCGCCGGATTTTTATAAGGACCTCACCCAGAATCCCCAGAAAGCCCTGAAAGATCCACTTTCGATTCTGGATTGGGTGAACCTTTACGCGCTGGCTGTGAATGAAGAGAACGCCGCTGGTTCCCGCGTTGTCACGGCGCCGACCAACGGCGCGGCCGGTATTATTCCCGCGGTGCTGCGCTATTACGAGGAATTCTGTCCCGGCGCGGATCAGGACGGCGTGTATCGCTTTCTGCTGACGGCATCGGCGATTGGGATTCTTTATGCAGAAAACGCCTCGATTTCCGGGGCGGAAGTCGGCTGCCAGGGTGAAGTCGGCGTCGCCTGCAGCATGGCCGCGGGCGGGCTGGTGGCGGCTTTGGAAGGGCGTTCGTCCCAGATCGAGGAAGCTGCTGAAATCGGCATGGAGCATAACCTGGGTCTGACCTGTGATCCGGTCGGTGGACTGGTTCAGATTCCCTGTATCGAACGCAACGCTATGGGGGCTATCAAGGCCATCAACGCCAGCCGTATTGCTATGAAACGAGAGGGTACGCATCAGGTGTCGCTTGATTCGGTGATCAAAACCATGCGGGACACCGGGGCGGATATGAAGACGAAGTATAAAGAGACGTCGCGCGGCGGGCTTGCGGTGAATGTGATTGAGTGTTGACCTGGGCCTTGGTAAAAAAATCGCAGCTTCTCGCATCGTCACTACGGAAAGGAAGGCTTCATGTCCTCGGCAACACCCTCGTTTACTCAAATGCTTGGCATCAAACATCCCATCATCGGCGGGGCCATGTATCCATGCAGCAACCCCGAGCTGGTGGCTGCTGTTTCCGCAGCAGGCGGCATTGGCATCGTGCAGCCTATTTCCCTGACTTATGTGCATAAGCATCAGTTCCGCGAGGGCCTTCGCTATATCAGGAGCCTGACCCCCAATCCGATCGGCCTCAATCTTCTGATCGAAAAATCATCCCAGAAATATCTGGAAAAAAACCAGCAGTGGCTGGATATCGCCCTTGAAGAAGGTGTGCGGTTTTTTATCACGGCGCTCGGCAATCCCTCGTGGGTCGTCAAACGCGTGGAAGGCACTGGGGCGAAAGTCTTTCATGATGTCACGGAAAAATCCTGGGCCCAAAAAGCCATCGACGCCGGCGTGCATGGACTGATCTGTGTGAACAATCGCGCCGGTGGTCACGCAGGCAATCAAACGCCGGAAAAACTTTTCCAGGATCTGAAAGCCTTCGGCGTGCCCCTGATCTGCGCCGGTGGCATCGGCGATAAAACCCAGTATCGCAAAGCCCTGAGCCTTGGTTATCAGGGCGTTCAGCTCGGTACCCGGTTTATCGCTTCGAAGGAATGCACGGCCCATGATGATTATAAGCAGGCGATCCTCGCGGCGAAGGAAGAGGACATCATCCTCACCAAAAAACTGACCGGCGTCCCGGTCGCAGTCATCAACACGGGCTATATGAAAAAACGCGGCTCGCAGATGAGCGGGATTGAAAATTTCCTTCTGAACAACGCCCGCACCAAACACTGGGCCCGCATGTTCTATAGCCTGCGCTCGGTGTGGCAGCTCAAGCAGAGCCTTCAGCAAGGCGCGTCCTACAAGGAATTTTTCCAGGCCGGAAAAAGCGTCGCCGGTATCAAGGAAATCCAGCCGGTGGCCGAGATCATTCAGAATCTGGTTGCGGAAGATGCCGCAGCAGCCAGGTCCTGAGAAGGTTCACAGCCTGCTGCCGAATGCGAGGAATCTCGTTCAAAAGTTCATGACGACCACCGCTCACCCGATGAAATTCGATCGGTGTGCGCGTGGCCTGACCCGCCTGCATGCACCAGCTCGACCAGCCGCTCGGATCGATCACGCGCTCCTGGCTTCCGCCGATAATGCGAACCGGGGCCTTCAGAGTTTTAATCCGATCCACTTCCAAAATCGCATCGCAGGCGGCAAAGGTGGCCTCCACCCAACCAAAGGTTGGAGACACATAGGGATAGGGCGCGTGGCAGACGCGCTGAAATCCCGGCAAGGAACGAGTCAAAGGATTGCCGGAAAAATCCCGCCTTTTCTCGGTTCCCGCGCCGGTCGGCTGCTGCGCATAGCGCGTTTTCGCGATGATCCGGGCCAAAGGCTTCGCGATATTTTTGGGCAAAGGTGAATTCGGCATTGCGAGAAGCGGAGAGCTTAAACCCAAAACCCGCGGCTGCAGCTGACCATGCAGAGTTCCATAGAGGGCGATCAAACCGCCCATCGAGTGGCTGACAATCGCATAGGGCAAATCCTCGGCCACGGCCTCCATGACCGCCGCCGCATCCAGCGCATAGTCTTCATAACTCGCCACATAAGCGCGCGGTCCACCCGATGCGCCCTGGCCGCGATGATCCAGGGTCACCCAAAGCGTATCATCACCGAGGTTCATCCAGTCGGGAATGTCGGTATATTTTTCGATCCATTCGCTACGGCCATTTAAAATCAAGACAGCCTGCGTCGCCTTTTTTTTCGGCCGCAGAACCGCAAAGCGAATGGGGATGCCATCAACCGGGGAATCAAGGTTTGCTATGTGCCAGTTGTCCAGAGCTGCTGAAACGGTTGGAGTCATCCAGAGCCTCCTGCAGCCAGAGCTGCATCTCGCGCGGATAGTTGGTGCAAAGACCATCAACGCCGACGGTCATGAGATAGGACCAGAGCTGCTCGCGGTTGGTCTCCCGACGCAGGCCGATGTAGGGATAAATTTCCCAGCCTTCGAGTTTGATCTGCCGGACCATGCCTGGGGTCACGAGCGCGGCATCGGGATGAAAAATGCGAACGGCGTTTTTCTTCATGAAACTCTTCGGGCCCAATTGAAAGGCCATGGGCCACCAAAGGCTTTTGTCCCAGAGGAAAGCGATGCGAATTTCTGGATGATCCCGGGAAAAAGATGCGACAGTGGGTTCCATAAAAGCCGACACGATCACCTTGCCCGCAAGGCTCTGCTTATGGATCAAAGCCGCCAAAGCCTCGACTGTCGCGTGGCCTGGGCTTTTCACTTCGACGTTGAATTCGATCTTCGGCAGAAGCTCGGTGAAGACATCATCCAAAAAAGGCAAAGGCTCGCCATTGGTCAGCTTCACCGTGCGTTCGACTTCCGAACGGGTCATGTCCGCGATCAGCTTGTTGACGCCCGCCGTGCGTTCGAGGCTTTCATCGTGCACGATCGCAAGGTGGCCGTCGCGCGTCAGGTGCACATCGAGTTCGATGCGATGGGCCTGACCATCCACGGCCTTGCGGAAAGCATCCCAACTGTTTTCCAGGGCTTCTGTGCAGGCGCCGCGGTGTGCTATGACTTTCATCGGGATCGTAACCCTCCAGAACTTTATCAATCTTCCAAGCCTAGCGCGATTTTGCCGCAAACTCAACGCTGTTTGCCGGGTGTCTTTCCGTTTCCCCGGCGGGATTGTACAATAACAGTGAGTCGATCCCTCTTTCGTTTTCCAAGGAGTCTTCCCATGCGCAAGCACGCTGGCTGGAAACTATGTTTGGCCATTTTTATGGTTTCATCGGCAGCCCAGGCCGCTGATATGGGTGGCAATTACAAAACCATGAATTTAAGTCTTCCTATCATCGCCTTCGGCGGGGAATCGGTGACCAAAGCCGAGTGGAACCTGCGTGGCAACGGCTCTTTGGGCATTGAGCTGAACATGATGGGCGAGAGCGAAATGTATTCCGACAAGGAAATCGAAGAGAAAAACGGCGACTCTTTGATGATGAAGGCCTCGCAGGTGTCATTCCTTTACTCGCAGTACAGCAAGCCCAAGTCGCTGTCGGGCGGCTATTGGACCGTGGGCCTCGGCTATCGCCAGGTGCAGGGCTACTGGGATCAGACGCCGACCGCCAATCAGGATATCCAGGGCGCCAGCCTGAATGCGGATGGCAAGGTTCGTCACTCCCTGGAGGGCGCGGGCCCCACAGGCACCGTGCGCACCGGCTATCGTTACGTGGCGGAGTCGATTCCCTTCTCGGTCGGCGCTTATATCGGCCTGCGCCACTTCCAAAGCACAATGAAAGACAAAGCCGAAAACGGCACAGTGACCACGACTCCCGAGGATCTGACCTCGCTCCAACGCCGCATGATGAGTCATTTGGAGCCCGGTATTGAACTCGGCCTGGCTTTCTAAGAGATAATCACTGCCAATCTGAACTAGATTCCTCCCAGGGGGACCGTGATTCGTCGCGGTCCCCCTGTGCTTTTCCATTTGTTGCTGGTCTTTAATTCAAGGGCTCGCTAGACTTTTGTCCATTGGCTGAGAAAGTGAAGCGTTCGAGTCAGCGTTGAGGAGGAAAACGTGCGGATTGCGATTGATGCCCGTATGATCAAACAGGGCAGCATGCATGGCATCGCGCGCTATGTTTTTCAGCTTTTGAATGGTTTGAAAATTGGTCCCTCACGGCATCGGTTTTTTATTTTCGTCAACCGCGATTCTCCGCTTTTTTCGGAAGAGTGGCCGGAGCATATGGAGCTGGTGCCAGCCCAGGCGCCCTGGATCAGTCTGAGCGAGCAGCGGGAATTGCCGAAGCTTTTGAGCCAGCTGCGGATTGACCTCTTCCATGCCCCATCGTTCGTGGCGCCGATCTTCGTGCCCTGTTCGATGGTGATGACCATTCACGACCTGAATCATATGGTTCTGCCGCAGTTTTATACCTTATTTCATCAGATGTATTACCAGCTTGTGGTGCGTCGCAGCATCAAGCGCTCGCGTTTTATCCTGACGGTGAGCAAGTTCAGCAAGAAGGAAATCGTTCGCACCCTGAACCTGGATCCTTCGAAAATCTTTGTGACTTATAACGGGGTCTCGGAAGATTATCGGCCGATCATGGATCGTGAGTATCTGGAGTATGTCCGCGATATCTATGGGCTTCCCGAACGTTTCATCCTCTGCGTCTCCAACAATAAACCGCATAAGAACGTGCATCAATTGGTGCGCGCCTACTGCTATTCCAACGTGGATGTGCCGCTGGTCCTGGCCAGTCCCACGGACGCCAATTTGATAAAAATCGCCGAGAATTACGGCAAAAAGCATCTGATCTATTTTTCCAAGTTCATCGAGGAATGCCACCTTCCGGCCGTGTATTCCCTGACGGATTTGTTTGTCTATCCTTCCACTTACGAGGGTTTCGGCCTGCCGCCGCTCGAGGCTCTGGCCTGTGGGACGCCAGTCGTGGTCGCGCGTTCGTCGAGTCTGCCCGAGGTGGTCGGTGACAATGCCATCTTTGCCAATCCCTTCGACTATAAGGCTATCGCCGCAGCCCTGGAGCAGGGCGTTTATGATCGCGGCCTGCGCGACATCCTGCACCACAAGGGTTTGGTTCACTCCCGGCGTTTTTCCTGGGATCAAATGATCGATAAAACATTGAAGGTCTACGAACTCTGTGAACGGCAGCCATTGTCTGATAGCTCGGATCCAGCAGTAACCGCGCTGGCATCGACTGGCCCCCTGCGGAATGATTCTGGACGCGAGCGAGGTTAAGAGTGCGCATAGGTATTAACGGGCGTTTTTTGGTGGCCAAGCGAACCGGCGTTCAACGGGCTGCGTATAATTTGATTAAAACCCTCTTCGAGATTGATCGGGAAAATGAATACATTCTCTTCACCGGCGAGGAGCAGGCGAAGGAATGGAATTATCCCAACGTGAAGCTGGTCACGAGCCGGCTGAAGGTCGGTGAGAACCTGCGCAATCACCTTTGGGAGCAGTTCGTGCTGCCGCGCCTGGCCCGCAAGCACGAGGTGGATATTCTGCATTCACCAGCGAACATGGCGCCGCTTTTCTATCGAGGCGCGTCCATCGTCCACATTCACGATCTTTGCTTCGTCGTGAATCCCCAGTGGTACAGCTATCTCTTCCACACAGCTTATAACGTCGCCATCCCGCGTCTGGCCAAGCGCGCGTCGCGGGTGATCACGAACAGCAACAATTCGCGCAATGACCTTCTTCAGTTCTATCAGGTCGATGCCAGCAAGGTGCGGCTCATCTATTGGGCTGTCGATCAAACCTTTGGCTCGGAGCCGGTTGCCGATCGTCGCATCGAAGAGGAAGGCGATTACATTCTTTACGTGGGATCGCTTGAGCCACGGAAAAATATTGCGACGCTGATCGAAGCCTATGAGCAGCTGAGGACGGATAACCCCGATCTGAAGACGAAATTGATCCTGATCGGCGGTGAGAGTCCGCTGTTTGCGGCCGTACGCCTGCAAATCAAGCAGTTTCATAACGATGTCGTGTTCAAGGGCTTCGTCAGTGATGACGAGCTGAAGCAATACTATCGCAACGCTTTGGTCGTGGCGTATCCCAGCCTTTACGAGGGTTTTGGCCTGCCGCCCCTGGAAGCGATGGCGAGCGGCGCGCCTGTGGTGACGTCCAACACCAGCTCGCTGCCGGAAGTCGTCGGGGATGCCGCTCTTATGGTTAGTCCATATGACTGTGCTCAACTGGCTGGAACTCTGGCTCGTGTCATTCGCGACCGTCGCCTGCGTGAGGAAATGCGCCGCCGCGGTTTCGAGCAGGTGAAGAAGTTCAACTGGTACAGAGTTGCCAGAAATGTGCTGGCAGTATATTACGAAGTTTACTGCGAAACGGGTCAAGGTCGTGGTGATGCCTGCATGCCTTTTGAAAAGTGGCAGCAGATGATCAAAAGGGAAGAGCGTTACATCAAGCAGTCGTCCGAGCTTCCCATCGAGCGTCCCCGGCTACGCAGTCAGGGTCCAATCATGAACCCTCCCGTCCTGCACCCACGAGGGACTGCACAACTATGACTCAACCTTGGACACCAGAGGGAAGGAATACGAGCGTGCTACGTGAACGAGTCAAACATATTCTGCAGCAAGGTCGTGACGGACAATCCGTTACAGTTCGCGCCTGGGTTCGTTCCAAGCGGGTTTCCAAAAACGTGGCTTTCGTCGTCGTGAACGATGGATCCAGCCAGCGCGATCTGCAGCTTGTGGTTGACGCCAATAATCCAAGCTTCGGCAAGCTCGAAGAAGTCAGCACCGGCGCTGCGATTCGCGTGGACGGCGTTCTGAAAAAATCAGAAGGCAAGGGCCAGGACTGGGAAGTTCATGTCGACAAGCTCGAAGTCTATGGCAGCTGCCCCGAGGATTATCCTCTGCAGAAGAAAGGCCATACCCTGGAGTTCCTGCGCGACATCGCCCACCTGCGCGGCCGCACGAATACCTTCGGTGCCGTTTATCGGGTGCGTAATCAGCTGGCCTTCCTTATCCATGAATTCTTTCAAAGCCATGGCTTCCAGTGGGCCCATACACCTATCATTACCGCGTCCGACTGCGAAGGCGCGGGCGAGATGTTCCAGGTTACGACCCTGGATCCGAACAAGCTGCCGCGTGATGCCAAGGGCGAGATTGATTTCAAGCAGGACTTTTTTGGCAAAAGGGCCAACCTGACGGTTTCGGGTCAGCTCAACGGCGAGGCCATGGCCCTTGGCCTTGGTGACATCTACACCTTCGGTCCCACTTTCCGGGCGGAAAACTCCAACACCACGCGCCACCTGGCCGAGTTCTGGATGGTCGAGCCGGAGATGGCCTTTGCAGACCTTCAGGATGACATGGTCCTGGCTGAGGAATTTTTGCGCTTCCTCTTCCGCGAGATCGTGCGCCGCTGTCCAGAAGAACTGGGTTTCCTGGGTCAGCACTATAAAAATATGACGCCCGAAATGATTGCGAGCCTGAGTGAGCAGGCCTTTGGTCGTATCAGCTATACTGACGCTATCAAGGAATTGACCGCGGCCAAGGTTCAATTTGAATATCCCGTGTCCTGGGGCATCGACCTTCAAACCGAACACGAGCGCTATTTGACGGACACGGTCTTCCAAAAGCCTGTGATTGTGACGGATTATCCCAAGGATTTCAAAGCCTTCTACATGCGCCTTAACCGCGACAATAAGACGGTTGCTGCGATGGATGTTTTGGTCCCGCGGATTGGCGAGATCATCGGTGGTTCACAGCGTGAAGATCGCATCGACGTTCTGACGCAGAGAATGAAAGATGTGCATATCAACCCAGATGATCTGGCTTGGTATCTTGATCTGCGCCGTTATGGCGGTTGTCCTCACGCAGGATTTGGCCTTGGCTTTGAACGCCTTGTGCAGTATGTCACAGGTATGGCCAACATTCGGGATGTGATTCCCTTCCCGCGTTTCCCGCAGGGTGTTGCGTTTTGACCGCGACCGGGTGAAGAACAAGATCTTGACCTGAATTGAGGTTATCAGATATAGTCCGTGCCTCTATAAGGATCGCCTTGTGGGGCGATAGCTCATGAGCAAGAGCTGCCATAGGATACACAGTCTCCGGTTGGCAGCTTAACGATACGAGTATTATTGGTATTGCTGGACAAACTGGAGAGTATTATTCCATGAAGACCACGAGCATTAAACCCTCTGATATCAAAAAGCAGTGGGTTCTGATCGACGCTACCGGTCAGTCAGTCGGCCGATTGGCTTCCCAAATCGCATACATTCTGCGTGGAAAGCACAAGGCAAGCTTCGTCCCTCACTTGGACAACGGTGACAATGTCGTGGTGGTGAATGCCTCCAAAGCCGTGTTCACAGGCCGCAAACTCGAAAACAAATTCTATTACCACCACTCCAGTTACGTTGGCGGTATTAAGGCTGTCGTGGCCAAGGATTTGCTCGCAAACAAACCAGAGCGCGTTCTTGAGCACGCTGTGCGCGGCATGCTGCCCCACAACAAACTCGGTCGCAAGGTTTTCCATAACGTGAAAATCTACGCTGGCAATGAGCATCCTCACGAGGCTCAGAAGCCCGTTGCTGCTCCCGCTCGACTTGTGAAGTAAGGAAGGACCGACCATGGCAACGAAAGCTATTCATGCTGTTGGCAAGCGTAAGACATCGATCGCTCGCGTTTACCTGAAACCAGGCAAAGGCAAGATCACGATCAACAAGCGCGACATCGAAGATTACTACCTGCGCGCCACTTCGAAGATGGTTGTTCGTCAACCACTCGAACTCACGGGCAACGTAGGCAAGTGGGATATTCTCGTGAACGTTATGGGTGGCGGCCTTTCCGGTCAAGCCGGTGCCATCCGTCACGCTCTGAGCAAGGCTCTGTCCGACATGGATCCCGAATACCGCAAGGTGCTGAAGGCTCAAGGCCTGATCACTCGCGATTCGCGGAAGAAGGAACGTAAAATGTACGGTCTTAAGTCGGCACGTGCACGCTTCCAGTTCTCGAAACGCTGATTTTGGCCGTTCGAGTTTTGTGGGTTTCGTTTCGGCGCTCAAGCGATGCTTAGCGCCGTTGCTCTTGCGCGAAGGACCGTGCTCTTATGGCTGAAACCATTGACGCTATAGATATTGAGTACACAGAAGACGATAAGGTTGTCGTCAAGCAGTTGGATAAAAATATCCTGACTCGCGGTAGCTGGACCACCATCATGTTCCTCTACCAGGAATTGGATAAAAATACTGACGCTTATGGACCACCCAAAGTTTCCATACGTCGTTACCAGAAGCGTAACGGGGTCTATCGCCAGCAGAGTAAATTCAACATTTCGAGCGCAAAACAGGCTCACGAAATGATTGAGACCCTGCTTAAGTGGTACCCAAAGGATGGCTCAGCTTTCGAAGTACCGGAAGCTCAGGCCTGATAGAAAATCCAGCAATCCATTAAAGCCGGCGAGACGTTATGGTCTGCGCTGGCTTTTTTGTTGCCCCGCCCCTGCCTCTTCAAAATAGCGAATCATCCACCTTCGGCTTGAACAGCCGCACCAGAAACGGCCTTTTCTTCCGTTTTTTAGGCTTACTCTGATCGAGCCGCTCCAGACGCTCCATCCGCATCTCAATGTGCTTCATCGAACGCATGGCCTCCTGCAGAGCCACACAGTTGCGCCAGCTGCTGCGGTCGACTTCGAGGCTGTAAAAGCTGATGAGAGGCCCAGAGCGGGGATGCCAGGCGTGTAGGGGGAGGCTATGCAGAGTTTCCAAAGTACCCGTGTAGTGGGACAGGGCGTCCAGCAGAGCGCGATCAGGATGCGCGGGAATAAGATGCAGATGATCGTTCCGGCTTAACGTGAAAATGAGGCTGGTCAAGGAAACCAAAGCTTCCTGCCCGCGTTCGTCGCCGGTTCCATCCAGTGAGAAAAAGACAAAGCCCTTTCCATAATGCTTGCTGGGAAATGACTGCAGCTCCGCCCAGCCAAGCGGAGGACCATTTTCCTCGGCTTTATAAATCCAGCATGCATCCAAGGTCGGATTCTTGCGACGGCGGTGGCGATAGAGTTTCGGTCTTGCGAATATTTGCTGAGGACAGGACTGCCTCTCCCTCACGAAATAGTCGAAATCTGTAGGCTCCCAGCGACTCTGGTGCTGCCAAAGGCCTTGAGAGAGGCGCAGAGGAAAATCTTCATAACTCGGCTGGTGAAGGAAACTCGGCATTTTTTTCTCTCATTGCTGGGAATTCTTCTTTGCTATTATGAACAAGTCTCGATGGAAACTGAATAGGAGACTCAGCCGTGTTCAATCCGCAGAAAAAAGGGGGCACTGGCCCTGGGAAAAAGGATCATCCGAAAGACTATGCGGTGACTATCATCACCAGCGGCTGTCACTTCTCGGGCAAGCTTTACTGCAAAGGCGCCACGCGCATCGGCGGCAAAGTCGATGGTGAAATCGTCTCTGAAGGTCTTTTGATCATCGAAGAGGAAGCCATCATTTCCGCGGAAGTGAAAGCTGAAGACATCGTCATTCAGGGTCATCTGCGTGGAACAGTCGAAGCACACGGCAAAGTCGAGTTGAGCCCGACCTGTGTTTTCGAAGGTGACATCATCACCCCGGTTTTGGTTGTCCAGGAAGGTGCCCAGTTCAACGGCCGCACGACCATGGATCCGAACCGCATTATGGATCGCCAGGCCAATCATGATCATACAGCCTACTCGACGCCAGTTTTGGGTGGCACGATTCGCCCTGAAGAACTGTCCAAAGTCGATATGAGCATGAACGGTCCCGAAATTAACGCCAATCTTTGATCATACACGGCAACCCGGTTTTTCCAGGCTTCCCACGGAAGCCTGGATTTCGGTATTTTCTGGACGCGAAACCTTCCCCTCGGCATTATCGGACTATGACCCTTCAAGGTCTTTGGTTTTGCATTGTGGTGGAAGGATGCCATGAAAAGGCTTGTGACTTTAAGCGTGCTCGCACTCAGCTTCAGCGGATGTACTCAGGAATTTCAGAATAAAATTTCCCGGAGCGTTCAGAACTGGACCGGTACCAACGGCGTTTTGGATATCATCAGCGACGGGAAAGTGATGTATCGCTTCATAAATATTGATAAATTAACCACGGCAACGGCAACAGGCCAGGGCATTCAGGGCGAATCCCGTGCCTATCGCTTTGGCTATGGCGTAATGGACAAGAATTTCAACCTGGTCGCCGACGAGGACGAAAAGAAGGTTTATTTCGAAATTAGCGATTTCGCCACGAATTATGTGTTCTATGAGAACCCGAATTAAGGATGCCGCATGCGACTTCATCTTCTCGCGCTCTTTGGTTCCCTGCATTTCATGGCCTGTGCCAGTAACGAAGCCGTATTTTCGGATAAGGTCGTCGTCGATCCCATTACCGGCCAGGACGGTCTTCCGAAGTATGTCCAGGCCCAGGGTCAGCAGGCTGTGAAGGGTGGCAAGATCAGCTGGTTCACCTGCACCCAAAGCACAGCGGCACCTTCCATGGTTTTGCTGAATCCCGGACCGAAGAGCTGGAGCAAGGAAGAAGTCTGTAAAACCCCGGCAGCCCTGGCTTTCCTGAATCATGGGCTCAATGTCATTGCCATCAATCGACCGGAAACGGAAACCCTGGGCGACGATGCCTCGCTGAATCAGGTCAAGGAAACCGTGGACTTTCTGCAGAAAGAGGATCGCCGGTTGGAAGGCCTTTGGTCGACGGGCGAGGGGAGTGTCATGGCTCTGCGCCTTGCACGCCAGTACCCCTGGAAGATTCTGATCATCGGCAACGGCATTTATGATATGGAGCTGGCCATGAAAGACAGCGCCGATCAGGACTTCGTGGCTCGTGTCAAAGCCATGCCGGGCAGCAGTGACCCGAACTTCGCTGAAAAGCGTTCAGCAGCTTGGGATCTGAGTGGCCTGCCTAAAGTGATATATCTTTATCATGGCGGCCAAAACTCCCAAATCCGCTCCGATCAAGCCACCCAATTTCGCAATTCTTTGGCCGCCAGCGAACACAGAGTCGAACTGTATATTCTCGAAGAGGATACGCAGAATCTTCGGCCCGACTACCACCGCGGCGTTCTCAGCAAGATCCTTGAGAATTATCAAAAACCCGAGTGATGAGCTCGCTCTTATGCATGAGTGGCCACCCTGTCGGTCGCGGCAGCCTCCGGCAGGAACTGCCGATTTCAGATGGGCGGGATCGCGGTAATATAGAAAGCGGACGGGTCTGTCTGTTTTGGCTTTTTTGTTTGGCTTATAGTTGCTATTTCATTCTGCTGGCAGGGTCTGCTCAAGCCAACTTTTAGATATATGGCGAACAACTGCCGCCCAATACCCAAGCATGTAGGGAGACGATATGGCATTTGAGGTCCGTTTTCCGGTCGTAGGAGAATCCGTCCAAGAAGGACAGGTCTATAAATGGCGCAAAAAGACCGGCGAATTCGTCAAGCGTGACGAGGTTTTGGTGGAAGTCGAGACCGATAAGGCCACTGTCGAAATCGTTGCCGAAGCTGAAGGGACTTTGACCATTCAAAAGAACGAAGGCGAAACGATTGCCGTCGGTGAAGTTCTCGCTTCCATAGATACCGCTGCGAAAGCTCCGGCCGCCAGCGCCCCAGCCGCACCGGCCGCTGCAGCCAAACCTTCTGCACCTGCAGTGCCACCACCTCCTGCAGCCAAAGCCGCAGCGGGAACTGATCCACGTCCGCAAAGCCCAGCCGTCGCCCGTATGGCCGCTGAGCATCAAATTGATACCTCGGGCATCCCCGGCAGTGGCCGCGGTGGTCGCGTCACCAAGGATGATATGGTGGCTCATCTTGAGAGTCCCAAGCCTCCTGTGCCTTCTGCCGCTCCCGCTGCAGCGCCCAAGGCCCCAGCTCCGGCAGCAGCAGCTCCAAGCGGAGCACGCACGGAGCGTCGTGAGAAGATGACCCGTCTGCGCCAGCGCATTGCAGAGCGCCTCGTGGAAGCTCAGCACACAGCGGCCATGCTCACCACATTCAACGAAGTGGACATGAGCGCGATCATGGAGCTGCGCAAGCGTTATAAGGATCCTTTCAAGGAAACGCACGGCGTTGGCCTTGGTTTCATGAGCTTTTTCGTGAAAGCGGCTGTTCAGGCCTTAAAACAATTCCCCGCCATCAACGGTTACGTGGATGGAACGGATATCGTTTACCACGATTATTACGATATCGGCGTCGCGGTCTCGACTGATCGTGGTCTCATGGTTCCTGTGGTAAGAGACGTCGATAAGCTGAGCTTCGCTCAGATTGAAGGCGCGATTGCCGAGTACGCGAAAAAAGGCCGCGATGGCAAGATCTCGCTCGATGATCTGACCGGCGGTACCTTTACCATTTCCAATGGTGGAACCTTCGGCAGCTTGCTTTCGACGCCTATTCTGAACCCACCGCAAAGCGCGATCCTTGGCATGCACAAGATCGAAGAGCGTCCGGTGGTGGTGAACGGTCAGATCGTGGCAAGGCCCATGATGTACCTTGCGATGTCCTACGATCACCGTATCGTGGACGGCAAGGAAGCAGTCGGGTTCCTGGTGAAGATCAAAGAAAACATTGAAGACCCAGCACGTTTGCTGCTTGGAGTATAAGGGCTATGGCGGAAACTCAATTTGATTTGGTGGTGATCGGTGGTGGTGTGGCGGGTTATGTAGCCGCCATCCGCGCGGCGCAGTTGGGACTGAAATCCGCGGTGATCGAAAGCCGTGGGACCCTGGGCGGAACATGCCTCAACGTCGGCTGCATTCCGAGCAAGGCGCTCCTGCAGTCGAGTGAAAATTATTCGCACGCGAAGCATAAGCTCAAAGACCACGGCGTCGTCGTGGAAAAAGTGGGCTTTGACCTTGGCGTCATGATGAAGCGCAAGGAAGGCATCGTCAAGAAGCTGACCACGGGCGTTGAATTCCTGATGAAGAAGAACAAGATCACCTACGTGAAGGGCTTCGGTTCCTTCGTCGACAAAAACACGATCAAGGTGGCTTTGAATGAAGGCGGTGAGCAAACCCTTCAGACGAAATACACCATCATCGCAACCGGCTCGGAACCAATCGAAATTCCGATCGCGCCTTTCGACGAAAAGCAGGTGCTCAGCTCGACCGGCGCGCTTGCCCTTGAAGCCGTGCCCGAGCACCTCGTGGTGATCGGCGGCGGCGTCATCGGTCTCGAAATGGGCAGCGTTTGGGCTCGTCTCGGTGCGAAAGTCACGGTGATCGAAGCCGCGGAAACCATCCTGCCGATGATGGACAAGGATGTGATCCGCACCATGAAAAAAACGCTCGGCGCGGAAGGCATGGAATTCCATGAAAAGACCCGCTTCACCGAGCTGAAGAAAAGCGGCAAGAAGCTTACCGTCGTCGCCGATAAAGGCGGCGAGGTCGTGAGCATCGACTGCGACAAGGTTCTGGTCGCCGTGGGCCGCCGCGCGTTCACTAAAAACCTCGGCCTCGATAAAGTCGGCATCACGCCCGAGAAAAACGGCAAGATCAAGACCGATGGCCACTACGGTACCGGCGTTCCCGGTATCTATGCGATCGGTGATGTGATCGATGGCCCCATGCTGGCCCATAAAGCCGAAGAGGAAGGCGTCGCCTGTGCGGAAATGATCGCGGGCAAGCCTGGACATATGAATTACGAAGCGATTCCGAACGTGGTCTACACCTGGCCGGAAGTCGCGGCGATCGGCATCAGCGAGCAGGATGCGCAGGCCAAAGGCCTGGAAGTGAATATCGGTAAATTCCCCTTCGCTCCGAATGGTCGCGCCATGGCCTATGGCGAAACCGAAGGCTTCGTGAAGCTGATTGCCGATAAGAAAACCGATCGTTTGCTCGGCGCGCATATCGTCGGTCCTTTTGCTTCTGAATTGATTGGCGAGCTGGCGATTGCCTTCGAATACTCGGCCAGCGCAGAAGATGTGGCCCGTTCGGTGCACGCGCACCCGACCCTGGCGGAAGTCATTAAAGAAGCAGCGTTGGCTGTGGACAAGAGATCATTACATAGTTAACGGGTCATCCACCTAAAGAAGGATTCAAGAGATGAAAGGTGTCATCGACGGCGGGAAGTTCACCTATGCGAATGGTGCTAACGTAGCCTACCTGGAGAGCCTTTATAAGGAATACAAGAATAATCCGGATGCTGTGGACCCTCAGTGGAAGCTGTTTTTTGAAGGATATGAATTCGCCGCATCGAGTTCCAAGGGAGTCTCGGCCGGCGTCGGTGCCCAGGATGATTCGGAAGCCAGGGTTGAGCACTTCATCAACCTTTTCCGCCGTCTTGGCCATCTCTCAGCAAACCTGAATCCTTTGGCCCCCAAGCCTCCTCTGGCCAGCGACCTTTTGCCAGCCAAGGCAGGTCTCGGTAACGTCACAGACAGCCAGACCTTTCATCCGGCGACGCTGCCGGTCAAAGGTCCTGTCAGCTTTGGTGAAGTGCACTCGCTCCTTCAGGATACTTACACGCGCACCATCGGTGCTGATTTCCGCGAACTTCCTGATAATGAAGCCCTGGAATGGCTGCAGCAGCAGATGGAAACCACCCGCAACCGTCCCGCGATCGACAATGCGACCAAGGTCCGCATTCTGAAAAAACTCACCCAGACCGAAGGCTTCGAGAAATTCCTTCAGGACCGCTACCTCGGTCAGAAGCGTTTTTCGATCGAAGGTCTCGACACCATGATGGTCCTCCTTGATGTCGTTGCCGATGAAGCAGCGAAATCCCAGGTGGAAGAGATCGAAATGGGTATGGCCCACCGCGGCCGCCTCAACGTTCTCGCCAACTTCATGGGCAAGCCTTACGAACTCATGATCAAGGAATTCGAAGGCAGCGAGATCGAAACCTACGGCATCGACGGCGATGTGAAGTATCACAAGGGCTATGCGTCGCTGATCGAGACGATGAGCGGCGACAAGGTTCGCGCTTACCTGTCACCGAACCCTTCGCACCTTGAAGCTGTGAACCCTGTCGTGGAAGGCTTTGCCCGCGCCCGTCAGCGCATGCTGAACGATCCGCATGGTGACAAGGTGCTCCCGGTTTTGATTCACGGCGACGCGGCCTTTATCGGTCAGGGTCTGGTGGCTGAAACCTTGAACCTTTCCGAGCTGGCGTCTTACAAAACAGGTGGAACGGTTCACATCATTTCGAACAACCAGGTCGGCTTCACCACCGATCCGGAAGAAGGCCGCTCCTGCCGCTATTCTTCGGACATCGCCAAGATCGTGCGCGCCCCTGTGCTGCACGTGAATGCCGATGACGCCGAAGCCGTGGTGTGGGCGGGCCGCATGGCAACCGCCTACCGTCAGAAATTCAAGAAAGACGTTGTGATCGATCTGATCGGTTACCGCCGTCATGGTCACAACGAAACCGATGAACCGAGCTTCACCCAGCCGGTCATGTATCAGATCATCCGCAATCATCCGACCGTCCTCACGCAGTTTGGCGAAAAACTGGTGAAAGAAGGCGTGATGACCCAGGATGCGATCGTCGCGGAAATGAAGAACTTCCGCGATATGCTGCAGACCGGAATGGAAAAGGTTCGCGCGGGTCAGGTGAAGATACTCCCGACCGTTCCCCGTGAGCTTGAAAACAGCACCAAGCATGTGAAGGCCACCGAAGAGGATCTCTTCCGTCCGGCTGAGACTGGAATCAAGGTCAACGTTGTAAAAGAGATCGTGGCCAACGCCACCAAGGTGCCCGCTGGATTCAAGCCGAATCCCAAGATCGAGCGTTTGCTGAAATCCCGCCAGGAAATGGTGGAAGGCGAAGGCAACATAGATTGGGGCCTTGCTGAAATGCTTGCGTACGGAAGCCTTGCGCTGGAGGGCAAGCATGTTCGCCTGTCCGGTCAGGACTGCAAACGCGGGACCTTCTCGCACCGTCACGCTGTGATTCGGGATTTTGAAACCGGCAAGCCCTTGGAACTTTTGAATCAGCTCGGCCAAGGACAGGCTCAGGTGGAAGTGATCAACAGCCCGCTCTCCGAGCAGGGCGTGATGGGCTTTGAATTTGGATACTCGGTAGCGGATCGTGATGCTCTCGTCCTTTGGGAAGCTCAGTTCGGTGACTTCTGCAACGGCGCTCAGATCATCATCGACCAGTTCCTCGCCGCTTCGGAAGCCAAGTGGAAACAGGCCTCGGGCCTTGTCCTCCTTCTGCCTCACGGTTATGAAGGCATGGGCCCTGAGCACTCCAGCGCGCGTCCTGAACGCTTCCTGCAGCTCTGCGGGGACAGCAATATTCAGGTCGCTAACCTGACGACTCCGGCTCAGCTGTTCCACATCCTGCGCCGTCAGCTCCATCGTCCCTTCCGCAAACCCTTGGTGATCATGACACCGAAGAGTTTGCTCCGTCACCCGGCTGTGGTGTCGAAGACCAAGGAATTCGTCGATGGCCGCTTTGTGGAAGTCATTGATGATCTTTCGCAGAAGACCAAGAGCAAGGTTCGCCGCGTGGTCTTCTGTACGGGTAAAGTCTTCTTCGAACTCGACAAGGAGCGCAATGAGCTCGGCGTGGCCGAGCAGGTGGCCCTGGTTCGTATCGAGCAGCTTTATCCCTTCCCGGAAGAGCAGCTGAAGAAGATCATGGCCAGCTATCCTGAAGCCACAGAGATTCTGTGGGTGCAGGAAGAGCCTTCCAACATGGGCGCCTGGACGTTCATCCGTCATCGGCTTGAGGCTCTCTGCAACGAGACTCAGGAGCTCTACTACTGCGGTCGCCGCGATGCGGGTACCACGGCAGAAGGCTACACCAAGGTGCACGAGAAGGAGCAGAAGCGCATCCTCCAGGAAGCGCTGACGCTGCCAGAAAAGGCTGATAAAAAAGCCAAAAAGACCAAGTAACGCATCCTGTCTCCGGTCACATTATGGCCGGAGACCTGTTTCCCTCATCCTTCCTGCCTTTGCCGTCCAAATACGCCTTGACTTCACTTCCCAAAATCATTAGCGTCTTTTCCACTTCGCTGACGCAAGATTCGTCAGTTTAGGAGAGGTGGCCGAGTGGTTGAAGGCGCACGCCTGGAAAGCGTGTAGGTGGGAAACTGCCTCGGGGGTTCGAATCCCCCTCTCTCCGCCAGTGTTTTGAAGCGCAGTGTGATAGCTGGATTCCGGATGGTATTGCTCCGTGAACCCCGCCAGGACCGGAAGGTAGCAACGGTAGCGGGTGTCAGTAGGTGTTCGGGCCATCCAGCTATCACAGTGCGCTTTTTTGCATCTTGTTCTTCCGCTCCCAATCAGCGAAAAACATTCATCCAGAATTTTTTCTGCCGAGGGAGTTCCCCGTGTCTTACGTTTCTTTGGCCCGTAAATATCGCCCCCGTCGATTTGTGGATATGGTGGGTCAGGAATCCACAACCCTCGCGTTGACCAACGCCATTCGCCTCCGTCGTGAACCGCATAGCGTGATCTTTACCGGCGTTCGTGGAGTCGGCAAGACCACCAGTGCCCGGATTTATGCGAAAGCTCTCAATTGCGAGAATGGACCCACAGCGGAGCCCTGCGACGAGTGCGCGAGCTGCGTGGCGATTGCGTCCGGCAATCATGAGGACGTCCTGGAAATCGACGGAGCGTCCAATACGGGCGTGGATGATGTGCGGGCTTTGCAGGAGACGCTGAGCTATGTTCCGCAGCGTTCGACCTATAAGATTTACATCATCGACGAAGTGCACATGCTTTCGATCAGTGCCTTCAATGCGCTTTTGAAGACGCTTGAAGAGCCGCCGCAGCATGTCGTCTTTATTTTTGCGACGACCGAGCTGCATAAGGTTCCGGAAACCATCCAGAGCCGTTGCCAGACTTTTCACCTGCAGAAGATCAGCCGGCCGGTGATTGCGGATCGCGTGCGTTCGATTCTGACAGCGGAAGGGATTCCGTTCGATGAAGGGGCGCTGGCGATTGTGGCCCGAGAGGGTCGTGGTTCGATGCGGGATGCCTTGACCATGCTCGATCAGGCGATTGCCGTGGGCGGTGGTCAGGTGAGCCTTGAGGCTCTGAAGAACATGGTGGGCAGCAGCAGCCAGGCCTTGCCGGTTCTGGAGCTGCTCGATGGTCTTTTGCGGAAGGATGCATCGCAGATTTTGGAAGTGATCGCGCGCTGGGATCAGGAAGGCCTCGCGATGAGCACTTTGGTCGAGGAAACGGCCAAGGCTTGTCGGAATGCCTTTATTTTAAGGGATTTGAAGGGTCAGGCGATCGATCTTCAGCTTTTGGAGCTGGAGGATCGGGAGCAGCAGATGCTGTTGGAGCTGGGTGAAAAAGCGGCGCCGATGGATTTGAATCGCCTTTTCCGTCAGCTTGCGAAATGTCTCGATGATCTGCGGCATGCGGATCTGGATCGTTTTATTTTGGAAAATTATTGTCTGGAGTGGTGCTTTGATCCGGGGCTCCCGGATCTGCAGACACTTATGAATATCATGGCCAGCGGTCAGCCGATGCCACAGATCGCCGCCGCACGTCCTGCGCCTCAGGCGGCGCCCGCGGAAGGTCCTGCGATTAATTTGCGGGAGCGTTGGAAGACTTCGGCACCGTCGGCGTCAGCACCAGCTGCACGTCCGGCCGCGGCACCGACATCAGCGCCTCAGCCTGCGCCTATGGCGAAGCCTGCGGCGCCTTCTGTGGGGAAAGGTTTAGGGCCTCAGGCCTCGCTTGATAAGCCTTTGGCTTCAACACCGATGAGTCAGACGGGAGTCAAATCACCACAGGTGGGTGTATCGCCGTCTCAGGCTGGCTTTGATAAGCCAGGGCCTCCAGTTTCAGGACCGTCGACAATTAGCCAGGCTTCGGCGCAGCCGATGGCAATATCTCAGCCGCCACTGCCTCCAACTTCAGCAGCGATCAGTCAGTCTTCGGCACAGCCGCTGGGTTCTGCCATGAGTCAGTCTTCAGCGCAGCCTGCTATCAGTCAATCTTCAGCGCAGCCGATGCCCCAGACCGGTGCGATGCCGTCATCTCTTGTACAGAAACTGGCCATGGCCCAAGCGGCTCAAGCCGCTCAGGTTGCTGCGGCAGCAGCACAGCCTACGTTAAATCCTTTGCGTGCAGCGAAGGAAGCCCAACTTTCGGCGATGGGAGCGCCCCACACGGCGAAATCCAATTCTCCCGGCGAGCCTGAGTCTGCGAAGACAGTCGCTCACACGCCAGCTGCTGAAGCTGCAAAACCTGAAGAAAATACCAGGCCAGCGTCATCGAACCCTGAAATTACGGCATTGCTTGAGAAAGCAAAGCCTGCAGCGGAACATACGCCACCATCTCAAATGGAAAGCGCGTCGCCACCTGCAGCCGAACCCGCACCAGCAGGCCCGGCTCCCAAATCACTGCGCTCGCTCCTGGACTCGGCCGCGCAGAACTCTGCTTCAGCGGCGAAGGCTCAGCCTGCGGCGCGCGCAGAAGCGAAACCTGCAGCACTTATTAAAACAGGCGGAACCACTCGCATGAATGGTCCGGCCATGCCTCCTGAACCGCCTCCCTTTGATTTAAGCGACGACGATGTCCCGCCCTGGGTTCTGCAGGAAGAAGCCGCCAGGCAAGGCGCCGTGGCCGCACCCATGGACGAGCCCGCGCCGCCCGAGCCTCCGAAGAACGAAAGCTTTCTGAAGCAGATGGCTCGCAGGGATGCGAATACTCCCGCGCCGCCTCCCGCGCCTCCGAAAGTCGAAGTTGCGCCGGCCCCGGTCGCCGAAGCGCCTTGGGAACCGTTCTGGCCCGAAAACTGGCGTGCATTCGTCGATGAATGGAAAAAACAAAAACCACTCCAGGGTCGCGTTCTCGAGGAAGCCTATCTTTTGGAATACACCCCGCAGCGGATCCGCCTAGCGGTCGAACCCACGAGCATGGCGGGCGGCAAGCTGCTTCAGCAGGACGTTCGCAAACGTCTTATGGAACAGTTCACGCAGCTTTTCGGCTTCAAAGGCATACTCGAAGCCGTGCCCAAAGCCGATGCGCATCCCGGGAAATCGGCAGCCGGCCAGGCGCCGGATCTAGGCGAAACGCTGTTGGACGTCAAAAACCGCGAACGCGAAGTCGCCCGTGAGCATCTGCGCGCGCGTTTGGAGGAACACCCCATGACCCGTGAGGTAATTTCCCGTTTTGGTGGTACAATTGAACAAATCGAGCTTCAATAGTCCACAGAATGGGAAGAGCGCCGATGGCCTATGCAAACTTCGAAACACGCGAAATCCATTGCAAAGTCCTTTATCTCGGCGCCCCGGGCGCAGGTAAGACCGCGAACCTTCGCTCCATCTACAGAAGAAGTTCCATCCGCCTGACCCGGGAGCCCGCAGAATTCATCGCCGATAACTTCGCGCCCTATGAATTCATCCCGCTCTCTTTGGGTCAGCTCAAGGATTTTCACGTCAAACTCCATGTCTACACCATGCCCGAACACGGCCTCTATCCGACGTTCAACATGGTCCTCCTCAAGGGAATTGACGGCCTCGTGTTCGTCGTCGACAGCTGCCTCAGCGCTTTGCAGGAAAATCTGGATTCCTGGCAGCACACCAAAGAGCTTCTGACCCAGGAGGGCATTAACTTTTCCGCCCTGCCGCGGGTCATCCAGTACAATAAGCGCGATCACGAAGAGGCCATTGCGCTGGATGTTTTGAAACAGGAGTTGAATCCCAACGGCCTCGCTGATATTGAAGCAGTGGCCACGCAGCACATCGGCACTTTGGAAACCATTCAAAAAATTTCAGGCCTCATCCTGGATGAGCTTGGGAAATAGGATTCGGCATGCAGCCTTTCAAAGCCCCCCGCATCACCGTCCTTCTGCAAACCTTCGACGCCAAAGGCATCATGCGCTTCCCGTCAGACCCGGAAGGATTTTTCGGACTGACCCGTTTCGTGGAACCGACGCTCGCCGTTTCCAAACAGGCGCAAATCATAGCCGCCAAGGCCCTGGGCCGGTCCGAGCTGGCCGATCGCATCGAACCCATCATCGTCGTGGAACCCCCACTAAAAGCCGAAGGCAAGGAGCCCTCGCTGCTTTACCTGATGAAAGTCGATCCCGCTGTCGCACAGGGAGCTTCCGATTGGCTGCGCATCGTCGATATTCTGCGCGCTCTGCCCCAGGGTTCCGTGCGCGTCGCTTACAACAAAGCCATGCAGGTCTTCGCAGGCACGCTCCATGATGAGTTCTCGATCCTGGAAATGGATGAGGAGGTTCAAAAGCGCCTGACTCAGCTCATGGCGGAAAACGGTCCGGATCTGGTAAAATAGATTCCTGGACCTGAAACCGACTGTGGAGGAGCCTTCCCTCATGCGCATGCCATGGATCAGTAGTCTCCTGTGCCTTCTCGTGGCCGCTCCCGCGTTCGCCATGCCCTTCAAATGTGACAAGCAGCAGACGCTTTGTGAAGTTCAAACCAAACGTCTGACCATCGGTGATAAGGTCGGCGTCTTTTCCGGTGACGGCCAGCTCGCAGCCGTCGGTGAAGTGGTGGAAATCCGCAACAAAAGCCGCATGATCAAGATCACGCAGAGATGGGCTCCTCTTTACCGCTCCTATGAAATGGAAGTGATCGAGGACGAGAAAGCCCGCAATCCCGAAAAGCATTTCCGCATCATCACTCCGCTTCCCGAACTGTCCTGGGGCGTGGGCCTTGGTGCGATCAACCTTGGAATCGGCGACAGCTTCGTGGGTACGAGCCTTGATGGTGGCATCTACTGGCTTCTCTGGAGGGATTTATTCCTGACCGGCCGCCTGCATTACCTGACCGGTTCCGGCAAGGCCTCCGATAACCTGGGAGCCGGCGTTGCCGCCGCGAACGTTTCCGTGACCAGCGCCGGTTTAAGCGTCGGCGTCAGCGATCTGATCGCACCTTACGAAATGATAGCCCTGCGTTTGGATGCCGACCTTGGTCTCAGCAATGCGACTGTGACCCTGCCTGCCGGTCTGGATGAAGGCAAGGTCCTGAATGATCGCATTGATGATGGCGTCGGTCTTTATCTGCGCTTTGGAATTGCCGCCATCTGGCGCCGCGACGGACTGCAGCCGGAGCTGGGATTCACCTTCCTCCGCCTGCATTCATCGAACAATCCCGGCCTCTTCGTGGGTGTTTCCGCTCCCATGGATTAAGCGGAAGCTGCCAGTGGTTTTAATGTTTTCAAGCGAACCGTCAGGCAGCAGCCCCCGCCGCTGGCATTCGGCATGATTTCCGCCGATCCTTGCCACTTCTCAGCAATCGCCCGGATCGCCGCGAGGCCGACGCCACGACCACTCGTGGCCGTGGCCTTTTCCGCTGTCGAAAGCCCATCCAAAAACAGCATAGGCGTGAGTTCGGCAAAGGTCTGACCGGACCAGGCTCTCTGCCGCGCAAGAGCTTTCAGAAGATCCAGATCCAAACCCTGGCCGTTATCTTTCACTTCGAGTCGGATCGTTCCTCCGTGTTCCAATTGAGCCCGGATGCGGAAACGGGCGGAAGAAACCTGAAGGCCGCGGACTTTGGGAAGATTGAAGCCATGATCCACGCTGTTGGTCAGGCCATGCACCAGCACCTCACCCGTGGCCTGCAGAAGCTGCTCGGGCCAGTGCACCACCTCATCAATAACCTCGAAACTTTCACAGTCCACCTTCTGCCTTTTGAGCAGCTTCGCCACCATGTTCTGATGACGACCGACTTCACGCGCAAGGTTGCCGTCTTCCGCATGATTGATGACGTTCCCCTGTTCGATCTGCTGGACCAGCGTCTCGTAGTCCTGGACAATCGAACGGAATTGTCCAAGGTGCTGTTCCCAAAGGGAAACATCGACCGTCTCCTCGCCCCTTAAGTCCAGGAGTTTGCCTTCCAATTCATGACTGCCAAGGCTCATGGCCCGCATGCCGAGGGTTCGCGCCACGCCCTTGATCGTATGCAGATCACGGAACGCATCCTGAATCTGCTCTTCCGTCAAAGACTTCTGCTCAAGGTTATCAATCACCCGATGCGCGTCCGCAAAGGCCTTGCGCAGGGCCGTGCGGTCGGCGCGCACGATTTCCAGAATGCGATGCTCACGCTCCTGACTCTTGCTCTTCTCGGCTTCGACAGCCGCAGCGAGGCGTCGTTCCTCGGTGGCGTCGTGTAGATTGACAAGGAAGCCATGAATCTTTTTGTCCTTATCAAAAAGCGGAGTCCAATGCACCTGAACCGTGCGCGTGGACTGGCCATGGATCTGCAGCTCCTTCGGCAGGTGCGCCGCGTTCAGATCAAAGGCCACGGCATCTTCATGAATACAGGCGCGAAGAACCTCCCGCACCATGCTGCGCTCTTCAGCATTCAGCTGGCTCGGGCCCAGAAGTATATCCAGAGCATCATGTCCCGTCGGGGCTTCGTGCAGTTCAAAAATCTGCTGCAGATAGGCGGAGGATTCACCCTCGATATGCAGCTGGGCATTGATGGTGAATATCCCTTCCTCGATATGATCCAGGATTCGTTGCATCTTGAGCTTGCTCTCCTGAATCTGCAGCGAACCCTGATGCTTTTGAATCAGAAGAAGAAGGATGCCTAAAGCGAGAACAGCAACCACGACCAGAGCCACACGAATCTTCCGCGCCGCCGAGATTTCCTGGGCCTGCAGTTCATTCTCCTTCTGCAGCCCCTTGTTGCGCTCGGCCTCGACTTTAAGTCCGGTGTTCACGAGCAGCTCGGCAATGCTCTTCTGATTTCTATCGTTCACATCCTTCTTGAATTCCGCAACAAAGCCCTTCAGGAGATCCAGGGCCCGCTTCATATCGCCCATGCCCTCATAAAGTCGGGAGCGGGCCTCCATGATCCCCCGAATGCTTTCCCTGTAGTCGGTTTCCCTATATATTTTTTCGGCTCGATCCAGCTGGGTCATGGCCTCGCGCCACTGATGGTTTTCGATCGCAATCAAACCGAGGGTATTGGCGGCGTCGGCCACCCCGGGGCTATCATCATTGGATTTAAAGAGCGCTCCGGCTTTTTCCGCCAGAGCCTGGGCCTTGTCCCGCTCGCCGCGGTGCAGATGAACCTGGGCCAGATTCAAAGACACAGTGGCCTCCAGCCATTCATTGCCTTGTTTTTTCGTAATCTGAAGGGCGTTCCGATAATGCATTTCCGCCTGTTCGAGCGAGGCCGCATCGTTTTTCGCGGCATGATAGTCACCCAGATGATTTTCCATGATGGAGCCGAGATAACTGAATCCCTCCCGTCGACACACAGCGGCGATGGCCTCGTGAATGGCGGAAGCCTGTTCGTGCTGCCCCTGCTTGAGAAAGGAAATGGCCGATTGATTCTGAACGATGAGCCTGTCGACCAGATCGATTTCCGGATGGGCTTTGACGATATCATTCATCTCATTCAGCAGCGCCAGGGCCTGTCTGGTATCACCACGCTCCCGCATGTTATAGGAAAGGTCCATGCGGGTTTTGACCTGCGCGGCGGGAATCCGGTATCGGTCCGCGAGCGTCACGAGTTCTTTCAAAGAAGGCAGCTCCTCGCGGATTCTCCCTTCGAGGTTCGGAACGAAAATCCACACGTAGCGGAGAAGGATCAGCTCTTCGTAGAGTCCGAGTTTCTCCGCTTCCTGCATGGCCGCTTCCAGTTCGGCAAAACGCAAACGCAGGGGCTCCAGGGAACCGAGTTCATTGACCGCCAGTGTGTAGGCAACGAAAGCCTGCACCCAGACAACCCCGCGTGGTGCGGCGCTGTACTTTTGCAGACGACTTTCCGCCGACTGCTTCAAAGCCCGGGGATCGGTCTGCAGCGCGCGTTTGATGGCGGACAAGGAGTTGATTTCAAAATGCAGCTCTTGGGTAAAAACCCTCAAAGGGGAGAGCAGCAGGAGACAGAGCAGGATGGTGAGGGCCTGGTGATGCATCGTAACCTCCTCAAGCTCCATTATCACAGAGGCTTCGAGGAGGGTCAAAGTTCACGTCTACAGAACAACCGCCTCAATCAAATCATGATGCAGAGCGCGCAGGCTCGCCTCCAGATTTTCCTGAGGGATAAGAAGATTCGCAAATGCGTTTTTACAGTCGAACAGCAAAGGCTTGCGGCCAAGGCTTTGCACCATGCGGGCCAGGAGTTCAGGCTGCTGCCAGAATCCATCGCCGACGAGCGTGATGCAGGCGAGGCCATGGCCGCGTTCGATGATCTTCGCAGCAGGTGCCTCCTTTTGCAAAAAGGCGGCGAGCTTGTCTTTGAATTTACTGCCGAGCACGAGGTCCATGGTGAAACCCTGATCCGTCTCCTGCTGCTGCACGAAAAGCGGATGTTCACCCAGAGTGTAGAGGTACGTAAGGACCGGACTGATCGTTCCGGCTTCGCAACCGAGAAGGCGGATCCAGCTCAGATCCTTGCGATGCGTGATGGCGTGAACAACGGCTTTTTCCACGGTCCTGCTCTCCCCTACCAGGGTTCCTGGGGTTTCCAGATTGAAACTCGAGCGAATCTCGAGCGGAATTTGAAATTTCTTGGCGAGGTGAACGCCGCGGTTATGCACCACACCGGACCCATACCAGGTCAGGTGGCTGAGGCTATCCCAGCTCATGGTCGGCATCACCTTCGCAGCCGGAACAAGGCGCGGATCCGCCGAGCAAACCCCATCCACATCCTTATAGATCTGGCAGCGATCGGCTTTCAGCGTATGGGCCAGAGCGATAGCAGTCAGATCCGATCCGCCGCGACCCAGCGTGGTGATCTCTTTGCCGGCCTCAGACATGCCCTGGAATCCCGCAACGATGACGAGTTTATTCGCATCGAGCGCTTTGCGAATGCGATCGCCGAGGATCCTTTGAATCTTGGCGTTGCCATGCGTATCATCGGTGAGGATGCCGCTCTGCGAACCCGTAAAGGAAACGGTCGGCACCTTCATGTCGTTCAAAGCAATGGCGAGCAGCGACATGCTGATGCGCTCACCAACCGACAGCAGCATATCCACTTCCCGCTGCGGCGGCTCCGGGCTTAAAGCCAGAGCCATATCGAGAAGCTCGTCCGTTTGCTGACCCATGGCACTGACGACGATGACCAGACGATGACCCTGACGATACGTGGCGGCAATGTGTTCAGCGACGCTGCGAATGCGCTCCAACGTGCCCACGGACGTGCCGCCATACTTTTGTATGAAAAGACTCAAGCTTTTGATCCTTCTCGCCTATTGCACAAACTTATGCAAAAATAGCAGCTATCTGTTACAAGATATACCCGGACTTGAAAAGCAAAGATTGCTGGGCCGGCATGGTCTCCGCAGGAAGCGCAATGCACGAGAATATACTCCAGGCTGGAATCGCCTCGCCGGGTCGTCCTCTCTTCGAACAGATGGCCGCGCGCTTAGGTGTTCCTCGCCTTTATGACTATCAAGTGGAAGCCGTTACCGAAGTTTTGAACGGACACGATTGTTTCGTCGTCGTCCCGACCGGTGGCGGCAAAAGCTTTTGTTATCTCATTCCCGCTCTGGTTTCCCCTGGCCTTGTGCTGGTGGTGTCGCCGCTCATCGCCCTGATGCGCGATCAGCAGCGTCAGCTGCAGGAACTTTCCATTCCTTCATTGTCCTTCGACAGCATGATGTCGATGGATGAAAAACGCGAAGCGCGGGAGAAGATTCTCGCCCAGAAGCTGAAAGTCCTTTACGTATCACCGGAGCGTCTGGCTTTGCCTGGCTTCCGTGATCTTTTGAAGGATCTTCCTCTGGCTCTGATTGCCATTGATGAGGCGCACTGCGTGCATCAATGGGGTATGGGCTTCCGCGCCGAGTATCGCCGCCTGGGCACCTATCTCGATGAGATCGGCCCCGCGCCGCGCATGGCTTTGACGGCCACCGTCACGGCGGATGAACGCCGCGAGATCATCCGCATCCTGGGCATGCGGGAACCCAAACAGATCTTGCGCGCGGCGCCACGCGATAACCTTGAACTCATCGTGCATCGACACGATAAGGTGGATTCGCAGAAGCTGCGGGTCGTGGAAAGCCTGAAGGAAGCGGAAGGGCAGGGTATCGTCTATGCCGCGACCAGGAAGTCCGCCGAAGAGATGTTCCATAAGCTCAGGCAGGCGAAAATTCCGGTCGGCCTTTACCATGGCGGCATGCGGAATGATGAACGCATGCGGGCGCAGGAGGCTTTTTGCGAGCAGAAACTGCAGGTGATGGTCGCCACCAAAGCCTTCGGCATGGGCATCAACCTGCCTTCGATTCGCTATGTTTATCATGCAAACATGCCATGCTCGGTCGAGTCCTATACTCAGGAAATCGGCCGGGCCGGACGCGACGGTGCTCAGGCCCTCTGTCATCTGCATTATGGCCCGCGCGATTATTACATTCAAAAGTTCATGATCGAGAAAAGCTATCCGACCGAGATGGATCTTTTGAAGGTCCACGGCATACTGCTCGATCTTTTTCAGCAGCGCAGCGGCTATCGCGAGACGGAACTTTTGCAGAAGCTCGTTGTGCAAACCGATCTGGATCGCGATACGATTCGGACCGCTATGGATTTTCTGTATCGCGAGCAGGCCTTCTGCCTCACGGACCTGCCGCCCGAGAGCAGCATCTTCGGGGATTGGGAATCCTTTGTGACCGCAGGGGATGATGCCCATACTCTGGATAGCCTTTTACAAGCTCTCCGCAAGCAGGTAGCATGGAAATTCGATAAGCTCAACGCCATGCACAAACTTGTCAAGCAGGCGAGCTGCCCGCGACTTTACATCGAAGGTTACTTCCGCTGAAGAGACGCCCGAGGCAGCCCACAAGAGGGAGCGATTCTCGTGAAAATTACGATTTTGGGCTCGGGTACGTCCACAGGCGTGCCGGTCATTGGCTGTCCCTGTGCTGTCTGTAGGAGCCCGGATATTCGCAATAAGAGGACCCGTGCCTCGATAGCGGTGCAAGAGGGTTCCGAAACCCTGCTCATCGATACCTCTCCCGAAATGCGGCTGCAGGTCCTGGCGGCCGGCATCGTCGATATCTCCGCAGTTCTGTACACGCACACGCATGCCGATCACACGCAGGGCTTCGATGATCTGCGCGGCTTTTACTTTCGCAGCCGCAAGGCTGTGGACTGCTATCTGATGGAAGAGTATCACGCCGAATTTCGGGAACGCTTCCGCTACGCATTTGAGGACACGGGCTATCAAGGCGCTACGCCCCAGGTCAACCTGAAAGCCATGCCGCTCAATCAGTTTAACCTGGGCAGCTTCGTCATTGAGCCGGTCCGCCTTCCGCATGGCCATGTCAACACCTGCGGGTTTCGCTTCGGAAACTTCGTCTATGCCACGGATTTCAAACGCTTCCCCGCGGATGTCATCGAAAAGTGGCGCGGACACATTCATACCATGGTGGCCAGTGGAATTCATTTTGGCACCCATAAGGCTCACAGTGTCATCCCGGAAACCATTGAACTCTTTCGCCAACTCGGCGTGAAACGCGGCATCATTTCCCATCTGGCCCATGATGTGGACTATGCCAAACATAACGCAGAAATGCCGCCGGGCGTGGAGCTGGCTTACGATGGAATGACGATTGACCTGGGGGCTACCGTATCGTAAGAACGTGCGGTGATCGCGAGGGGCAATCACAGCGTTTTTTGAGACATTTTAAGGCAAAGGTCAGCACGTATGATCATCGGTGTTCCCAAGGAAATTAAGAACCGCGAGAATCGAGTGGCCATCGTTCCAGGTGGCGTAAAAATGTTGGTGGACGCAGGCCATCGAGTGTTGGTCGAAAAAAGTGCCGGTCTCGGCGCTGGGATCCCTGACGAAAAATATTTGGCCGCCGGGGCCACGATGATCGGATCCGCCGCAGAAATCTGGGGCAGCGCCGACATGATCATCAAAGTGAAAGAGCCGATCGCGCAGGAATTCGCCCTGATGCGCAAAGGCCAGATTCTTTATACCTACCTTCACCTCGCAGCGGCTCAGGAACTGGGTCATGAACTGGTGAAGCGCGGCGTGAACTCGATCGCCTATGAAACCATTCAGCTCGCCAACGGCTCCTTGCCCTTGCTGACGCCGATGAGTGAAGTCGCCGGCCGCATGTCGGTCCAGGTCGGTGCGCAGTGCCTCCAGAAGCATTCCGGTGGCAAAGGCCTTCTGCTCGGCGGCGTTCCCGGTGTGCGTCGCGGTCGCGTTTCGATCGTGGGCGGCGGCGTTGTCGGCGTGCATGCCGCGAAGATGGCGATCGGCCTGGGCGCTCGCGTCACCATCCTCGATGTGAATGCCGCGCGCCTTGCTTATCTTGATGATATCTTCGGCCATGACATCGACACCATGATGTCGAACCCTGAAAATATCGCCGACGCTGTTGCGGAATCTGACCTCGTCGTCGGTGCGGTTCTGATCGCCGGTGCGAAAGCCCCGCGCCTTGTGACCCGTGACATGGTTCGTACGATGGAGCCAGGTTCGGCTATCGTCGACGTTGCGATCGACCAGGGCGGCTGTATTGAAACGATTCGTCCCACCACGCACGACAATCCCGTGTTCGTGGAAGAAAACGTTCTGCACTACGGTGTGACGAACATTCCGGGTGACGTTCCCAAGACTTCGACCTATGCGCTCACCAACGTGACGCTGAAATATGCGATGGAACTCGCGAACAAAGGCCTCGAAAAGGCTCTGCGCGATTCGCCGGCTTTGACTTTGGGACTCAACACCTATCAAGGCAAGGTCACGTACGGTGCGGTTGCGGAAGCCCTCGGTCTTCCCTATGAGCGCGTAACTTTCTAATTTCCAGCCTCCAAGGGGCCTTTCGGGGCCCCCTGCACAAGGTTCCTCTTCCCATGGATATGACCTACACACTGATCGACTCCGGAAACTTTCAAAAGCTTGAACAGGTTGGACCTTATCGCATGGTGCGTCCCTCGCCCCAGGCCGTGTGGACCCCCAGGCTCGGTGAAGAACAATGGAACCGTGTGGATGCGCGCTATGCACGCTTCAGCGGTGGTGATGGCAAATGGACCTTCTTCAATAAGAAGATGAAGGATCAGTTTGTTATAGATTACGGTGGACTGAGGCTGCAGATGGACCTGACCGACTTTGGTCACCTTGGGCTGTTCGCCGAGCAGGCGAGCAACTGGCAGCGCATCCGTAAGCTTTGCTATGATGGCTCCCGCGAGGGTCGTGAATTTCACGTTCTGAATCTTTTCGCCTATACCGGCGGTTCGACCCTGGCGGCCGCGCAGGGCGGAGCGAAGGTCGCTCATGTCGATGCCTCGAAAACTTCGGTCGCGTGGGCCCGGCAGAATGCGGAGCTGAACGAACTCGCTTCGGCGGAAATTCGCTGGCTCGTCGAGGATGTTCAAAAGTATGTCGCGCGCGAAGTGCGGCGCGAGAAAAAATATCACGGTATCATTCTTGATCCTCCCAGCTTTGGCCGCGGCACGAAGAATGAAGTCTGGAAGATCGAAGAGCACCTTGTGCCTTTGCTTGATGGGCTGAAAGAACTTTTGGCGCCGGATTTCAAATTCATTCTCTTGAGTTCGCACTCCAACGGCTATACGCCCGTGGCCATGCGGAATCTCCTTTTGCCGCTGATCGGCCCGGTTCCGGGACGTTTTATCGAAGAGGAAATGCTGGTTCGGGAAAAGGATTCCGGTCGGGCTTTGCCCAGCGGATCCAACACCTGGTTTATTCGGGATTAACATGATCACCATCACAAGCCCCCAGAATCAGAAGATCAAGGATGTCATCAAACTGCGGGAAAGCAAGGCGCGGAGGCAGACCGGGCTTTTCGTTCTGGAAGGCGCGCGGGAAATCGATCGCGCGCTGGCGAGTGCTTATGTTCTGAGATCCCTTTACGTCTGTCATGACGTTTTAAGCCCCGAGGCCCGGGACCTGAGCACCCGTATCGACGACAGGCTGAAGCTGAACATCACGAGCGAGGTCTTTGCCAAGCTCGCTGTGCGTGAAGGCAGTGATGGTCTGGTTGCGGTTTTGGAGCAGAAGACTTTTGATTTCACAAGCCTTCCGAATAAACCCGATCCCTGGCTCTTGGTGCTGGAAAACATCGAAAAACCCGGGAATTTCGGAGCGCTCGCGCGCAGCGCGGATGGGGCCGGCGTGGATGCCATCGTCGTGCTCGATCCCAAGGCCGATCCTTATAATCCAAATGCTTTGCGGGCCAGTGTGGGCGCTCTATTCACCCGGCCTTTGATCATCACCGATCATGAAACTTTCGCGGCCTACTGCGCGCAGAAGAAGATTCGGATTCTGACCGCATCCCCTTTTGCGGAAGCCTATCATTTCCAGGCCGATCTGCGAGGTCCTTTGGCTATCGTACTCGGATCCGAGGCCTGGGGTCTTTCCCCGGCCTGGAGCAAGCTTGAAAATATTCCGGTGAAGATTCCGATGCAGGGCCTTGCCGACTCTTTGAATGTGTCGGTGGCGGGCGCCGTTATTCTCTATGAGGCCCTGCGGCAGCGTTGGACGCCGTAATCACTCGGCGGGCTTGCCTTTGCCCTTGCCAGGAGGCAGTTCGCTCAAGGCGGCGACGATGGCTTCCAGGTCCACTTCCTTGGTGTCTTTCAGACCCGCCATATCCGGAACTGAGGCAATCGCCATGTTCAGTTTATTCATCTGGGTTTTACCGATTTCAGACTCTTCGAATTTCCCGTGACAGCTCGCGCAGAGCTTCGCGTAAAGATCCTTGCCGGTCAAAGCCATCGCAGGATCCACAGGCGGCATGGTCGGATCCACGGGCGGCTTGGCCGCGGGGTCGCCTTCGTCCGCGACCGCATCGCCGGTGCCGGGTTGCGCCTCGGACGTCAGGTCCCTGTTCCGGCGGCCCTTGCTCTCGCTTTCCAAAAGTCCGCAGGACATCAACATCATGGAAAGACAGCCGATCATGCTCATGTACTTAACTTTCATGGTCCCTCTCCTATCGTGGTCACTCGATGGTTAAAGCGTTGCGGTCTGCGTTTCGACTGTCACAAGCAGGCCTTTCAGTTCTTCGATCTCAGCCTTCAAGGCTTCCAGGCTGTCTTTCAGAAGCGCATGAAGCTTCTCCCGCTCATCGGCAGCCACAGCGCGGCAGGCTTCCAGATCGGCCGCCAGGTCCTCGTCCGAACCCTGGCCACGCACCTGGGAGCAGGCGGCTTTAATCCGCTCACGAGCAGCCTGTCGTGCCGCCCGCAGTTCTTCATGTTTGTCCTGGATGGCTTCCTTGATCTTCTGGCCCATGGATTCCAAGGCGGCTTTTTTCTCGTCATCGCTGACGGATCCATCCGCGTCCTTGTCCACTTCGCTTTTCAGTTCGGCCTTCATCTCATCCTTCAAGGATTTCAGCTCGGCGCGCAGACTGGCTTTCTCGGCCTCGCTCAGCTGACCGTCGCCATCCGCATCCGCCTTGGCCAAAAGTTCCTTGCGCATGTCACTCGTGGATTTGATCTGGGTGCCCAGGACTTCGGTCTGAGCGTCTTTAGAGAGATTGAAGTAGACGGCTTCCACATCCGCAGGACCTTCCTCTTCGGACTCCGAAGAGGGTGGAGTATTACACGCGAGTAACAATACAATGGATCCATACACAAAGAGTGGCTGGATGATGGACTGCGGTTTCATTTTCATTGGTCCCTCCAGGAATTGAAAACCGTAGTGACACTATCGGACCTCGCTGGGAAAATTTTAAAGACGGCTCCCTTCGAAAGTCATAACAGGGCCTTGCCTGCCCTCATTTGACCCGTACACAAATTTTCAGGGTGTCATTTCCAATGATTTTGATAAGTGAAGCGAAAACAGTGGGTTGGAAAAATATTTTGTACACAAAAAGTGCTAAAGTTTTGAATAAAAAATCCGATAAGTACACCAGACCCTCGATTCATGCGTCAGAGTAATGGAGCTTTAGATTGAAGAAGCCAGGACTAAAAGAGATCGTGAAGAAGGATGTGAAGCCGAGTGCCTATCTCGACTATCGCCTCTTCTTCAAGGCGCTCTATGAGCACAGAAAAGAGGCGGGCGAGTATTCCTATCAAAAATTTGCTGAGGACCTTGGTTTCAAAGCCACGACCGTCATGCACCAGATCGTTCATGGCTATCGTCCCCTGACGGACAAGGCCGCAGTGAGCGTCATAGAAAAGCTGGACCTTGAAGCCGCTGAGGCTCATTATCTGAGCGCCCTCGTATCCTTCTGCAACGCGAAGACCTCGGTCAAGCGCGAGGAATACTTTCAAAAGCTGCAGACGCTCAAAAGGAAAACGCTGCCCGATGAGCTCGACAAGGATATGCTGGAATACTTCTCGGTCTGGTATAATCCTGTGATCTGGGAATTGATTGGCACTCAAGGCTTCCAAGCGGATGTGAACTGGATTGCCAAGCGCATCATCCCGAACCTGAAGCCGGCTCAGGTCAAGACCAGCCTGGAACTTCTGGAACGGCTCAACCTGATCGTCTTTGATCCGGAACTAAAAACCTATCGCCAGACCAAAGACCGCGTGAGCACGGGTCACCGCATCAAAGGTATGGCGCTAGTCAGTTACCACAGCAGTATGATCGATCACGCCAAGGCAGCTTTGACTTCCATCAGCGGCCAGCGGCGTGACGTGAGTGCTGTGACTGTCAGTGTGAATGAAGAAACCGCGAAGAAATTGCGCGCGATGATCCACACGTTCCAACTGCAACTCCTGGATGAAGCGGATCGGGCCGGAGTCGGCGATGAGATCTATCAGATTAACATCCAACTCTTTCCCTTTACCGAGTGAGGGCACGAATGCTGAAGGATATAGTCAACATCATGAAGGCCGCAGTGTGCGTGCTCGTTATCGACGCCTGTGGAGGAACCCTTGGCGGCAATCCCGAAATAACGGATCCTGATAGCCAGCAGCCTCCTGATCCTGCAAAGTCTCCGGCCCTGACCTTCTCGATCACCGATGCCCCGGTGGAAGAGGCGCGGCATGTGTATATCTCTGTGGAAAGCATTCAGGTTGCGCAGGCTGAAGGCAGCTGGATCAGCATTCCTTTGGAAACTGATGCGGAAATCGACCTGCTGCAGCTGCAGAACGGAGCCACCGAGCTGCTGGCCTCCATCGAGGATCTACCGGCTGGAACCTATACCCAGACCCGTTTAATCCTGGCCGAGGAAGCCCCTGGACGCCTGGTTGATAACGAGGGCGTGGAACACTCGCTCGTGATTCCAAGCGGCTCGGAGTCGGGCTTGAAACTTATGACCAGCTTTACCAAGGTTGATGGCGAGCCCATGGCCTTCACGATCGACTTCGACCTGCGCAAGTCCATCAAGTCCGCCGGCAACGGCAGCAAGAGCAAATATCTTCTGAAACCCGTCCTGCGCATGACCGACGACCGCAAGTCCGGCAGCGCCGCGGGTGAAGGTGAGAACGGTTCCGTGGTCTGCGTTTACGCCGATGGCGCGACCAAGGACAGCGATGACTCCTGTGAAAACGCCATCACCTCGACCACTGTTAAGAATGGTCAGTTCAAGCTCGCCTTCCTTGAGCCTGGAACCTATGACCTGCGAGTCTTCCGTAACAAGACTGCGGTCGGTGACGTCGATGACGTCGTGGTCAAAGCGGGAAGCAGCGATAATAATGACGAGGATACAAAGGTCAAACTGCCTTAAAAATAGATTCCAGCTCGTTCGCCTAAGACACATTGGAGAAAAAAATGAAACCATGGCCAAACCTGGTTATTGGACTCGGGATGATTTTGTCCATCAGCTGCTCGAAGGGTAAGTTTTCGGAAGACAAGAATGCGGGTGACAACTACGACATCAAGATCGTGGATCCCAATGCAGACGCCACAGCCGCTCCTGGCACCACAACGGCCACGGTAGAGGGTCCGGACGCCGGTGTGGACAGCAAGGATTCAGGCGGCGGAGCAGGGACCGGCGCCGATGCCGGTGACAGCGGCAGCGGGAAGGGTGGAACCACCACCGGCACGGGGGGTGATGACAGCACGGATTCATCGGATGGCACCAGCGGCAAAGGTTCCGATAAGGGCAGCGACAAGGGAAACGGCAAAGAAGCCGGGAAAGGCGGTGATGCTGATGCCGGAGAATGCGCCTCCGCGGCCGGTATCAATAAGAGTCGCGTCAAAGTCAGTGGCAATCAAAAGAGTCTGACCATGGCCCCTGGTGATGCCTTTGCCTTGAAGGTGACCGGCAATCAAAACGTCGTGAACCTGAAGATGACCGGCGACGCTCCCGGTGCACGCGTATCGGCCATCTGCCTTTTCCTGGCTGGAAATCAGAGTCATGTGACCATGGATATCGGCGTCTCGGTGGGCAGGATCTTTATCAAAGCTCGCGGCAACAAGGCTTTGGTCGAGGGTTCCATCAGCAAGGACGGCGTGATCGAAAATCTTCAGGTCGATGCCAATGGCAATCAGCCGAGCATTGTCATGAAAGGTGAGGGAACCTATCCCTGTGATCAGGCGGCTGTCTCGTGTCAGAAGCCTTGATCCTTCTTTAGGCTCAAAGGAAGAAGCGGAATCCCGGTGGGGTTCCGCTTTTTTCATACTGCATCGAGGGACTTCAGAGATCAGGGATTACATTGAAACTGAGGATCGTTCCCCTTCAGGTTCGCACCTTGACAGAGTTTGGAATCAAGACCGACCACATTCAGAGCAGCCTGGTTACCTTTGAGTTCGATATGCGAGCGAATAGGGCTTCCTCCAAGGAATTCGATCGCACCCGAAGACTGGTTACCTGCGGCTATGTAAGCGAGGCCGTTGATCTGCGAACCTGTCGTGAACTTCACTTCAGCTTTATTACCAGCCACGAAGAAGCAGACACCTGGGACATCGTTACCTGCGGGCAGATAAAGATTCATGCTGGAATAGTTGCCAGTCAGCTTAAAGGCGAGCACAGTGCCAGGAGCCACCCGCAAATCGTTTGTAGCCGAGGGGTCGACCACTTTGATCTTCTGGCTCAGACCGCGGAAGTGGGGCAAGCAGGCTTTGGCGACGGCTTTGCTGTCAAAGCTGGAATCAGGCGTGCTGCCTGTGCTGCCACCTGTGGAACCCGAGCCTGTTCCTGTGCCCGAGTCAGGTGTGTTGCTGCCGCTAGCAGAATCAGGCGTGTTGGTCACAGGCATGGCATCGGCTGATGATGCGGAGTCGGAGCTGTCGTTGCTGGCCACGTTGTTGCTGTTTTTGTTTTTGCCACGACCGTTCTTGCCTTTGGTGACGTCTTCCGCCGCATCCATGGCTTCCCCGGTTTCCGCCGCATCCATGGCTTCGCCTGTTTCAGAAAAGTCACCTGAGTAGGCGATGGCGTCGGCGCTTTCAGCGTCTTCACCCATCAATTCATCCATATCGAAGGAATCGTCATCGGTTGCGGATTTATCCAGAGTAAGAGTGATAATGCCTTCTGGCTTCTCGACGAAGGACGGTGTATCGCTACCACAAGCAGCCAGAACGAAAGGCAAACCAAGGCAGACTAAATGTTGAAATCCAAGTTTCATGTTATCTCCTCCAAGAACTACATCCTACCCTTCGGAGCTGCCCCCCTCATTCCAAGCTACCCTGATTTTCCCCTTGCGATAAAGCCCCTTACCGCAGGCAATTACCGGCCGGTAAAAAAGTGATTTCTGCAGATTTTGTGTAGACCCTGATAGCATTGGGGTTTTTCCAATCCTTGGAAATCCTTAAAGGAAAATGAACAAGGCGCCTGCGGTGTTCAACCGAAGCGCCCTGAAAACTTGTGTAGATTGCGGAGAGTAACGCGTGTCAGAAGTGAAACGTAAGAATCAGGGCGCAGCGGGACAGGGCTGCTGCCGTGTGATCATGAAGTTCTTATCGTTCTGGGCCTGCTTGGAAACAATCGCAACATGCGTATCGCAGGCGGCATTGATCACAAAATTATTGATGACCTTGGCTTTCACGTTGAAGCAATACCAGCCTTTGGGATTCAGAAAAGCAAGCTGCCCGTTGTTACCAACGGTGATATTGAAATTGACAAGAAAGAGCGTGGGTTTGGTCGTAATCTTATCGTCGGTATAAATCACGCTATTGTTGTTCACCGTATCCGAGATGTCGACAAGCTTGGGCTGTGCGATTTCCTGCGGCGTGAAGGGCGAATTGCCCCACTGTTTGATGCATTCGTTCAGCGCTGTCTTATCCTCGGCGTTGACCAAAGGCGTCGCGGGAGGCGCTGCAGGGTCCATGGGATCTGAAGGCATCGTGCCAGGGACCTGCTCCGCGGTGGAGTCGATGGTTTCCTGAGTGACGGCTTCCGGCGTTGCAGGGCTTTCTCCAGAAGATGTTGAGCCGGTTTTGAATTCGCTGCCCGAGCAGGCCGCGAGCATGCCACAGAACGCCAAAACCGAAATTGACGAAAACGTTCTCACGTTGCTCTCCCTTTTTGCACGATTATTGCTGAGTGTTATGTAACTGTTCGGTCATTGGCGGGCGCGTCTTGATACACAAAAAAAAGGGGGCGATTTCCGCCAGGATCGCGCCGGTTTACGGTCACTCTGTGTACGTTCAATTCATCCAGAGACCGGAGATGACTGGAAAATAAAGGTGGGGTAGGGCCGAAAGGCTGAAATTTCTGTGTAAATCACGAAGGAGGGAGAGTCCATGGAAAAAAACCGCGAACCCATCGCAAAATTCATGACCCGCACACCGCATTCCATCGAACCAGGTCAGCCGCTGGAAGAGGCCCGAAAAATTATGGGCCGGCATGATATTCGTCATCTGCCTGTGCTCTCGGGTGGTCGTATCGTGGGACTGCTCTCGGAACGGGATCTGACTTACATCCGCACGCTGCCGGGCGTAGGCCAGGATCTGAAGGTGAAGGATGCGATGGTCTATGATCCCGTCCTGGTGTCCGAATCGGAATCGCTTCGCGATGTGGCTCAAAAGATGGCCGCGGCCCATATCGGATCCGTCCTGGTGTGCGACAGTCGCAGCAGGCTCACCGGAATTTTCACCTACACGGATGCTTTGCGTGTGCTGGGGGAAAGTTGAGGAGGAGCGGGCGGCGAAGGAGTGTTCGCCGCCTGGGGCTTTTTATTCTGCGTCCGCGTCCTGCTGGTCCTGATCGCTATATTTCTTGCCGGCATAAAGATTGAAAATCAAAAGCCGGCAGGGAATGCCGCCGTTGTCGATCGGAATCTTTCTGCGGGGGCGCAGGCCGATGAACTTATAGGGAGTGTCTTCTCCGACCAACAGCGCTGCGGTCCAGCCTGCGTATTTTTGCTTTAAGGTGTCACCCACCTTCTTATAAAAATTGATGAGCTCCTCTTCATCCCTCTTGCCGATACGCTCGCCATAAGGAAAGTTGCTGATCAAAAGACCGCTTTCAGCGGGTGCTTTCAGATCGAAGAAGGAACCGCTGCGGAACTGAATGTATTTTTCCACGCGCGCCCTCAGGGCGTTTTCACGCGCGGCGTCTATATAATTGCGGCTGATGTCGCTGGCGAAAAGCCCGGCTTTGGGCTCACTCAGACGCTGCTCACGGCAAGCGTCCTGAACCTTGCGCCACAGCTGTGCATCAAACTTCGCAAAATTTTCGAAGCCAAACTGGCCTTTTTTCCGGTGGATCAAAGGCGCCTTTTCCAAAGCCATGAACGCGCCTTCGATCACGATCGTGCCGCTGCCGCACATCGGGTCATAGAGGTTCTGCGAACCATCATAACCGGCGAGGCGCAGGAGTCCGGCGGCAAGGATTTCCTTGATCGGCGCCGGGTGACCTTCACCGCGATAGCCGCGCTTGTGCATGGATTTCCCCGAGGAATCGACGCTAATGGTTAATTCCCCGCCGAGCAAAAAGGCGACGACCTTGATTTTGGGATCTTTCAGATCGACCTTGGGCAAAGGCCGCTCCATCTTCTTGAACGCATCTTCGATGCCCAGGCGCACAGCTTTGCTAATCAGCGTTGCGGTGGGCGCTGTGGGGCCACGATCACCCGCAACCCCTTCAACGAGGTAGGTGCTGTCGGGACGGAAGTACTCTTCCCACTTGACCTTGCGAGCTTGATTCGTCACAACTGCCAGACTTCCCGCTCCTCCACGGCGCACGACTTCCAGGATGCGACTGGGCGTTTGCAGCATGAGATGCAGGCGATACGCGAGCTCCTGATCGGCCTCGAAGTAGACGGCTTTATAGCCTTTTTCGACTTTGGTGGCACCATAGCTTTCGAGTTCCTGGACCGTGGCGTCGATGATGTCTTGCGAGCAGATTGCGATATAGGAAGCGTTCAAGTTATTTACTCCCGCCCTGGATTCAGGTATTTCTGAACACCTCTTTGCAGAGGGCACTAGTATAAAGGAATGGCTTATGACAGATGTGAAGCAGCAAGTCAAAGATATCGAGAAGACGATAGACTTTAACAAGAACCGATACCAAGTCAACCTGACAACCAACCATGGTCCCATCCATCTGGAATTCTTTCCTGACGTGGCTCCTGGCCATGTGAAGAATATGATTTCGCTGACCAAAGCCGGTTTTTACAACAACCTGAGCTTCCACCGGGTCATCAAAGGCTTCATGATTCAGGGCGGCTGTCCCAAGGGTTCCGGCATCGGCGGCCCGGGCTACACCATTCCCGCTGAATTCAATAATCGCCCGCATGAGCCAGGCGTTCTTTCCATGGCACGAACCAACGATCCCAATTCTGCTGGTTCACAATTCTTCATCTGTTTGGAGCGCGTGCCCTATCTGGACGGCCAATACACCGTGTTTGGTCGCACAGCGGACAAAGAAAGTCTCGAAACCGTCAAGAAGATTGGCGAGGTGAAGACGGGTCCTCAGGATCGTCCTATCGACTCTGTGACGATCACCAAGGCTGAAGTGGTGGAAACCCCACTGTGATATTGAAAGGGCCGTAGACGGCCCTTTTCTTTTTCCCGCGGCTCCTTCTCTTTTTCCGGTGACTCCTTCTCTTTTCAGAAGGGTTTCACGCGAGCCAGGTAGGCTGCGACCATGCCCAGCGTAACCGTCAAGACCCACAGCATGCCCGCCAAGGAACGTTTGCGTGCCGCCAGAGCCCCGATGCCACCCAGGATCACCCAGATCACCAGCTTGGCAATGACCCATCCAGGGAAGCCCACGCCGAGTTTGGCCGAAAGACCGAAACCAGCCACCAGAACCAGAAGAAGACCGATGCCGTGGAACATTCCCATCCAGCGTCGACCCGGCTGTTGCTTGGGATCACCGCCGTTGATAGCCTGGACGAACTGCCCGCCGAGCGCGGTGAAGAACATGAAGAGCCCTAGGAAGTGCATGACTTTGTAAAAATCGTAAGACATATTTTCTCCTGACAGTGCAAGATCGAGGATGGAACTTCGGGAATCTATCAGTCTCAGGGAACCAGGTACAGCGGAAGGAGCGATTGCATGCGATATTTCGGGTGGTCACTGGGACTCGTGCCTATTCTATGGCTGACTTATGTTTTCACGGTCAAAGGCAGCGGTCCCAATCCCGTGACCGATGTTCTGCATCTGACTGGTCTTTGGGGTATGGGCTTTCTGCTGGGCAGTCTGGCTGTTCGTCCGCTTGTGCAGATTGGAAAGTTGCGCGCCTTCCAGCCCTGGAAAAAAATTCTGGGGCTCCTGGGTTTTTTCTATGGGCTGATTCACTCGCTGATTTACATGGCTTTGGATCAAGGCTGGGACTGGGGCGAGCTGGCCGATGATTTTACCAAGCGTGTGCATATTCGCTTTGGAATGATAGCGCTGGTGCTTTTGATTCCTTTGGCTCTGACGTCGAGCCTCTGGGCGCAGAAAAAGTTGGGACGTAAATGGAAGACGCTGCATCAGCTCGTGTTCCCGGCTGTGCTCCTGATTGGTCTTCACTACATGCTGGCGCGGAAGGCGGGATATGGAGAGGCATCGTGGGCCCTGGCGCTTGCTGCGCTCTTCATCATACTCCGTTGGAAACCCCTGGCCCAGAAGGCCCAAAAGCTCCTTAAGCGCTGAATTGATACGGATCGTAGGCTTCCCTGCGTCCGCGGCATGTTCAGGTTGCCTAGGGTTTTTGAGCTTTCTGCTGCAGCCTTCGCGCCGCAAAAAACGCCGAAAGCTGGGCGCTGCATTCCGGCTGCAAAACCCCGCCGATCGCGGGGTAACGATGATTCAAACGCTGATCCTCGTTGATCTGATAAAGACTTCCGAGCGCGCCGCCTTTGGGATCGTAGGCCCCAAACACCACCCGCTTCAAACGCGACTGATGAATCAAGCCCGCACACATAATGCAGGGCTCCAGGGTCACATAGAGTTCACAGTCGCTGAGGCGCCAGCTGTCCAGAATGCGACTGGCCTGCTGAATGGCCAGCAGCTCCGCATGAGCCGTCGCCTGCTTTGTGATCTCGCGCAGATTGAAGCCGGTGGCAATAATGCGATCATCCGCAACAATCACCGCTCCCACCGGCACCTCGCCCAAAGCCCCGGCATGAGCCGCCAGAGACTGCGCAAAGCGCATCCATTTTTCATCACGCTCGATTGGGGTCATGTGGGATTCCGGTACTGGGCCAGATGCTTGCCGATATTGCCCAGGCGACGAAGACCGAGATGCTGCATGACATCCTCGGGACCGCGGCCGATCGCGAGCTGATAGCACATCGCGTGATGGCGGAGGGTTTCGGTGTGAAGATGCTTAAGCCCCAATTTGATTCCCAGTTCATGCAGCATGAATTTAAGGCCGTGCCGGGTCATGCGCGGCAGGACCAAAGGCAGTTCCTTACCCTTGAACGCCACAAACATCCAGGGATATCGATCGCGAGCCTCGGCGCTTTGATGCCGCAGCCAGGCTTGAAAGGTTTCCTGATATTCCGTCAGAGCCTGGCTGGTTTCTTCCTGCAGCTGAATCGTCCGACTTTTCAGGCCCGGAACTGAAAGGGTATGAAGGCGTTTGCTCTGAATGAGATCCCGCCACTGAAGGTCGATAATCTCGCTGGCCTTCAGCCCTTCGTAAGCCAAAAGATACAGGAGCGCCCGGTCACGACGATTTTTAATGCCGGGCTCCCCGACCAAAGCGAGCAGAGCCTTGAAGCGACTTTCGCTCAAGCCCTCGTCCAGGGAATCATCCCTTTCGGGAATCGGCATCATGTCAAAGGGCGAGGAAAGAATCTTTCTATCATCAGCCAGAAAACGGAAAAACTGCCGAACGCCAATCACCTTGCGCCGCACGGAATTCTCCCGTTCACCACTGGCATCACGCAGATGGTCACGAAACCAAAGCAGGGTTTCCGGTTCGACCTTGTCGATGGTGAGGTGGCTTTTTTCTAAAAACCGCAGAAAATCCTGGGCGTCGCGACAATAGGATTCCACTGTCGCTGGCTGCCTGTTTTTGGCCTTCAGAGACGCACTGAACCGCTCGACGAGATCAGGATCATGTGAGGTCATGGGGACTTCGTATCCTGGCTATGTTAATCTACGGGTTAACGTTACGGCATCCTCATTTAAACAGAGCGAGGGATTGTTGACAACCATGAGACTTTGGCATCTTCTGCCCCTTCTGCTGCTTTCTGTCACCACCGCTCAGGCCGTCGTGACTCCCAAACTGGATCGCGTGAGAGTGCGCATAAACGGCATGGAAAAGGAAGTCAGTCGCAAGGATCGCCTCGAATTGATTCGCGGTGATGACCTGACCCTTCTCTTTGCAGTGCTGGAAGGTCAGAGCAAAGGCGCGGAGATCATCAACTTCGTCGGTTACCGCGGTGAAGGCCCCCGGCGCTGGCAGGATGATGATCGCGATATCCTGATTCCGACAAGCGTTTTGAAAAAGGGCTGGTCGCTCGATAAAGACGGCAAAACCTATAAAATTGAAACCCGCACGGGCCAAAAGGTCCACGGTGATATCCTGGTCTCGCTCCTGACCCCTGAGCTGGAGATCCTAACGCTCGATATCAAAGGCGTGGAGCATCATCTGCGCGATGGGGATGTCGTGGACATGGGCGCCGATGATCCGATGAAAGTGGTCAATGTGAAGACCAATAGCAAGGTCGTGGATCAGAATGTCCGCGTGGAATTCAAGGAACTGAAAAACGACGCGAACCGCCAGGTGGAATTGCGTCTTCTGTATCGATCCTATGCGTTTGCTTCGGTGTTTTTGCATACGGATGCGAAATAGGGAAGGGTGAGAAAGGCGTGGATCTTGGCTGGCTGAAACTGGTGGGAGTGGGATCCCGCGAAGAGCGGAAGCGGCTCTTTGAATTGATTGCCATGATACTGGTGACCGGGGCTTTCGTGGCCCTCTCGCGTCTTGAAGGAAGGCTTTTCGATCTGAGCCGCGACCTTTCGCGGCATCCGGAATTTTTGAATTCCCTCGTCTATTTCGGACTGATCAATGTCAACGTCGTCCTGATCCTTATCCTGAGCTTCATGCTCTTTCGAAATATCGTCAAGCTCGTCCTGGATAGGCGGCGCGGCGTCATCGGCTCCAAGCTGCGCTCAAAGCTCGTCATTGCCCTCGTGTTTTTCGCGGTGGCTCCGACCGCCCTGCTTTTTTATATCTCAACCCGGTTTTTGACCGACAGCTTTGAAACCTGGTTTTCCACCCGCGTGGAAGCCACGATGCACAGAACCCGCGAAGCCGGAGCCATGGTCTACGATCGCGATCAAAGGCGCCTTGCGAGTCTCGCGCGCCTCGCTCTTCAAAGGATCGAGCCGGTGCGGCAGGACCTGGGCGATGATCCCTATCCCGATTATGAGATCAACGCGAGCCGCCTGCGGGGATTTTCCCGTGAATTCCGTGTGGGTCATGTCCGCGTCTATGATAGGGACGGGCGCCTGATCTGGCATCATGAAACGGACAATGCACCGCTTTCCGCGCGGGAGCAGCGCTTTACCATGCATGCGATCCAAAGGTTCCGGGATAATCCAGGCCTGACGGCCCGGGCCATCGTCGATGCGGATGAAGGCCACGATGTGGTGCGGGGCGTGGCTCCTGTCTTTGATCCGGAAGGCCGGGAGCTTCTCGGTATGGTCGTTCTGGAGGAACGCTTTGATACCCAGATCCTGCAGAGCGTCGAGACCATCATCGAGGAATTCGCCAGCCTGAAGCCGAGCGCGGAACTCAATCGGCTCAGCTATGTGATCCTGCTCGTGCTGATGGTGGTCATCATTGTCTTCTCGGCGACATGGCTCGGATTTTATGTAGCGCGCGGAATTATCGCGCCCATTCAAAGATTGGCCGATGCCACGCGCGAGGTCGCGGTCGGTAACTATTCGCTGGCCTTGGAAGTGCGGTCCGATGATGAAACCGGCCAGCTGTTCCGCGCCTTCAACAGCATGATCGCCGATCTTCGGGCGCATGAAAACAAGGTGCTCGACTTCACCCGGCAGCTCGAAAAAACCAACGAGGAACTGGATCGCCGCCGAAAGTATATGGAAGTTATTTTGAGTAACATCGGAGCCGGTGTCTTTGCGGTTGACGCCGAAGATCGCGTGACCTCCATGAACCGCGCAGCGGAAACGCTCTTGAATGTGCGTGCCGATAAAGCCCTGGGTGAGCCGATTGAAGATGTGCTGGGGCACAATCTGAGCGAAGCCCTCTGGAAACCGATCCGTGAGCGCGTGCAGTACGGATCCTTCAGCGGGGAAATCGATCTTTCCGACATTGGCCGGGATCTGACCCTGCTCGCGGATGGCACGCATATCCTGGATGAAAACGGTGATGACCTTGGTATCGTGGTTGTGATCGACGACGCCAGCGAGCAGGTCAAGGCCCAGCGCGTGGCGGCCTGGAGAGAGGTCGCGCGGCGCATTGCGCACGAGATTAAAAATCCGATCACGCCGATCAAGATCAGCGCGCAAAGACTCCTGCGCCGCTTCGGGGAACAGTTCCAGGGCCGCGATCAGGAAGTCTTCGTCACCTGCTGCGAAACCATAGTATCCGAGGTGGACGCCCTGCGGGATCTGGTGAACGAGTTCTCGAAATTTTCCCGCCTGCCATCCATCAAAACGAAGCCCGAGGATGTGAACGCCATACTTCGGGATGTGGTCGGACTCTACAGCATGAGCTACGCAACTGTGGAATTCGATACATCGGGTCTGTCGAACCAGCTGCCTTTGGTGCCTTTGGATCGTGAGCAGATGCTGCGGGTCTTTACGAATATCATTGCCAATTCCATAGCCTCGATACCCGAGGAACGGGAAAAAGGCTTAATTTTACTGCGCAGCCGGCTTTTGGAGGATTATAACACCATCCGGGTCGAGATCGCCGACAATGGCTGCGGCATACCGGAGCATCTTAAACAGCGCGTTCTGGAACCTTATTTTTCCACGAAAAAGGAAGGAACGGGGCTGGGTCTGGCGATCGTCAACCAGATCGTATCCGATCACGGCGGTTACCTGCGGATTGCGGATAATCAGCCGCTGGGGACAGTTTTGATTATTGAGCTGCCCTGTCACGAGGCCAAGAACAAAAGGGGGCCAAATGTCTGATGGTACAAAACACGGGGAATCCTGCCTCGCTTTGATTGTTGATGACGAAGAAAGTATTCGCAAGACGCTGGCTGATGTCTTTGAGGATGAAGGCTGGCAGTCGGTGACGGCCGAAAATGGCAAGGTGGGTCTGCAGCTCTTTACGCGGAGGCAGCCGGATCTGGTTTTGCTCGACGTATGGATGCCGGGCATGGATGGCATCGAAACCCTGCAGAAGATGCGGCAGCTGAATCCCAAAGCACCGATCGTCATCATGAGCGGCCACGGCACGATCGAAACCGCGGTGCGTGCCACCAAGCTCGGGGCCTTTGATTATCTGGAAAAGCCGCTTTCTTTGGATAAGCTGATACCCCTGCTCGATCATGCGCGGCAAATCCGTGCGCAGCAGGATGAAAAAAGCAAGCAGTCGACCGTGCCCGAGATGATCGGCAATTCGCCGCTGATTTCCCAGATCAAACGCCAGATCAATATGGTCGCGCCGCGCAATGCGTGGATTCTGATTACCGGGGAAAATGGCACCGGCAAGGAAGTGGTGGCCCGCCATATTCATGAAAAAAGTTCGCGCGCGGCCAAGCCTTTCGTGGCGGTAAACTGCGCGGCGATTCCCGAGGAACTGATCGAATCCGAGCTTTTCGGTCACACGAAGGGCGCTTTCACTAACGCCATTTCCCAGAAAAAAGGCAAGTTTGAGCTGGCCCATCAGGGCACGCTTTTTCTGGATGAGATCGGCGATATGTCCCTGCGTACCCAGGCGAAGATATTAAGAATTCTGCAGGAACAGGCCTTTGAAAGAGTCGGCAGTACGGAAACCCTGACGGTGGATGTCCGGGTGGTGGCTGCGACCAATAAGGACCTGAAAGAACAGATCAAAAGCGGCCAGTTCCGCGAGGACCTTTACTACCGTTTGAACGTGGTGCCTTTCCACCTGCCACCGCTGCGCGAACGCGGAGATGATATCTTTGATTTGACTCAGTATTTTCTGACGAAAATGGCCCATGAACTCGGAGAAAAGCAGAAAATTTTGAGTCCGGAAGCCCAAAAAGTCATGCGTGAATACCCCTGGCCGGGCAATATCCGCGAGCTGAAAAACCTGCTGGAGAGAGCCTGCATCATGTCGGACGCCGAGGTGATCGAGGCTGATTTTCTGAGGGATCTTCTGGGGTCCAGTGAAAAAACCGGGGATCCCTTGAGCCAGGAGTTCCTCGCGGCCAGTACCTTGAAACAGGCAAAAACAGACTTTGAAAGAGCGTACATTCTAGGTAAGCTTGAAGAAAATCAATGGAATATCACCAAGACTGCCGACGCCATCGGCCTGGAACGCAGCAACCTGCATCGCAAGATGAAACTTTACGGGATTGAGCCCAAAGCCAAAGGGTAAAGACTATGCCGACCGATCAAAGAGTGACCGTCGAAGCAGCCTCCGGCCTTCTTCAGATTCAAAGTGCCGCCTTTACCGAAGGCCAGGCCTGGCAGGTGCGCGCCATCGGTCGGCAGCGGCTTATTGTGGAGAGTGAAGCGGCAGCTCTTGCCATGCGGGGTGATCAGGCGGGATCCGGACGTCTCAGCCACACGGTTTTCGTATCCTTGCTTCATGGGCTGGTGACGCAAAAGTTCAGCGGACTCGTTTCGGTCGATCTTGGTGACAGCGTCAAGCGCCTCTATTTTCGAGCGGGTGAACTCGTCTTTGCCGCTTCCAATTTGATCGATGATCGACTGGGCGAAGTCCTCTATCGGGCCGGGCAGATCACCCTGGATCAGCTGACGGAGGCGGCCGTGCAGGTGAATCGCACGACCAAGTTCGGACGGGTGCTTTTGGAGAGTCGCGTCTTCAGCAGCTCGCAGCTTTGGGATGCATTAAAGTTGCAAGTCGTCAGCATCTTTCAATCGATCCTGCTCTATGATCATGTCTATGTTCAGTTGGAGCCAGGCCAGCATCTTTCCCCGACCGCTGTGGCGATCGACATCCCGACGATGAATCTGATCGATGATTGTCTGGGCTATGCGGATATCTATCGACAGTTCCGGCAGCGGCTCGATAAGGGCTGTCAGATGGCGGGCGTGGATTTCGTGCTCGATCGCATCGGGGCCAAACCGGGTACCTTTGTGGGTGACACCGTGGAACTCGTCACGGCGCATCCGCAGATTGATGGCTTTTTGGAGCATTCCAAATTAACGGAGGCCAACAGCCTCTGTGCTCTCTTTGATCTTCTGAATCACCACATCATCCGTATTGACGGCTATGACACATCGACTCGTGGACTGGACAACGGTCCGATGGCGAAAGAGCTCAAAGGTTTGATTGATGCCTATCACCTCATTATTGATGGTGCCAAAAAAGCATTTACGGCAGAAGGGATTGAATTTCCCGTTCTGGACGTTGAACTCTTTTTGGATCAGCAGTATAGCTTCAAGCATTCGCCGGTCTTTGTCCTGCAGGACGGCACGATAGCCCCGGAGGCGATCGTGAGCATCTATACCAAGGCACGAACGAGCGCGCGCCAGGCTGAAGTGATGGCCAATCAGATGCAAGGTCTTATCCTCTTCCTTTTGCAGGTGATCGGCGATCTCCTTCCCAGCGGCAAAGGCTGGGAGCTGAAGCGCTCCTTTCAGAATTTGGTCACGTGAAAAAAACACAGAAGAATCGTCCGGCCGCTCCGAAACCGAACTCGTCCCGAGAAGACACGCGGAGGGCGTCTCGCCCGCCGCAGGAAGATGCGCGTAAGGCGCCGCGTGCGCAGGATGGTGGTCGACCATCGCGTCCTCAGGACGAACGACGGCCCCCGCGCGAAGGTCAAAAGGCCCGACGCTCCCATCAGACCGGGCGCGAGGGACTCTTCATCAACAATTGGTCCGCACTCGGCGAATATCTCCGTGTTCAGCCGGATGCTCTGCAAAAGATCTATCATGCCTCGCGCGAGACCAAACGCATCCACCAGCTTCTGAGCGAGCACGGTGTCACCTTGTCCTGTGAAGAGGACCAGGAGATGGAGACCGGCTTCGCGGCGAAGGTCACGGTTCGTTATAAAGACGAAGAGCAGCTGCTCCGTGAAGCTGCCACTCGGACCGAAGATCTGATCATCGCCTGTGATCATGTGACGGACACGAGAAATCTCGGAGCCATCGCACGAACGGCTGCTTTTTTCGGACTTTCAACGATCCTGATGCCGAAAGATCGCCAGGCACCCATCACGTCTGCGACTCTGGGCACGGCTCAGGGAGCTTTCGCGACGGTCGCGCCCACCGAAGTGACCAACCTCGGTCGCACGCTGCTGGCTCTTAAGGAATGCGGCTATTGGATTGCCGCGGCCGATATGGTGGGAACGCCGGTTGATAAAATGCCGACCCGTTATGAGAAGCTCGTGCTTGTGCTGGGCTCCGAAGACAAAGGCGTGGCCGCTCAGATCTTGAACAAGAGTGACTTCACGCTTTCGATTCCTTCGTACGGTGGAAAGCTGGAGTCGCTGAATGTCTCGGTCGCTGCTGGTATTCTTATTCACGCGCTGCGCGCTGCCCATGCCTCAGGCAAAATTCTCCCGCAGGGGTAGCTTTCACTTGACAGAAAACTCGGGGAGAGTGTAATTCCTTCTAACGCTCGAGGCGCTAAACGAATTTTTTTGTTTATTGTTACGAGTTTCCAGTTGCTGGTGTAGCTCAATTGGTAGAGCAGCTGACTTGTAATCAGCAGGTTGCGGGTTCAAGTCCCATCACCAGCTCCACTGGGAAGCTTAGAAGCAGGAAACGAGCGGAGGATTGCCCGAGTGGCCAAAGGGAGCAGACTGTAAATCTGCCGGCGTAGCCTTCGGTGGTTCGAATCCACCATCCTCCACCAGCCGCAAGGCCCTGTGACTAGGAATCGTGATCAGTCGGAATAAAGCGGGAGTAGCTCAGCTGGCTAGAGCATTAGCCTTCCAAGCTAAGGGTCGCGGGTTCGAATCCCGTTTCCCGCTCCATCCGTCTCTCTCGATGATGAGCAATTGACGAAGGCTTCGATAAAAGGGTACAAACTACCGGTCGATTGCAGCCAATGTCCTACCGCCAGACAGGCGGGAAGTTACGCCTATTGCTAATCTAAGATGTGCAGTGGGAAGTTCTGATGGGTCATCAGGACGTGTCAGCGATTTTTTTAATCGCTATCAGCCCAGGTAGCTCAGGGGTAGAGCACGTCCTTGGTAAGGACGAGGTCAGGGGTTCAAAGCCCCTTCTGGGCTCCACGCTTACCTCAAAGCGGGAGACCTAAAACAGTCTCTGCGATGAAAATCATAGACAAGAAGCTATTATATCGAAGAAATCAACTTCGCTTTCTGCCTTTAGCGGGAGGAAATCATGGCAAAAGAAAAGTTCGAGCGTTCAAAACCCCACGTTAACATCGGTACCATTGGTCACGTTGACCACGGTAAAACAACCCTGACAGCGGCCATCACTAAGGTTATGTCCTTGGCGTACGGCGGGGTGGCGAAAGCGTTTAACGAAATCGACAACGCTCCCGAAGAAAAGGCGCGCGGTATTACTATTAATACCTCGCACGTCGAGTACACCTCGGCTAACCGCCACTATGCTCACGTTGACTGTCCTGGTCACGCTGACTATGTGAAGAACATGATCACGGGTGCTGCTCAGATGGACGGCGCTATCCTCGTGGTTTCCGCTGCTGACGGCCCTATGCCTCAGACACGCGAGCACATCCTGCTTGCTCGTCAGGTCGGCGTGCCAAGCATCGTCGTGTTTATGAACAAGTGCGACATGGTTGATGACGCAGAGCTCCTCGAGCTCGTCGAAATGGAAGTGCGCGAACTCCTGAGTCTTTACAAATTCCCAGGCGACGACACTCCTATCATCAAGGGTTCGGCTCTGAAAGGTCTGGAAGCGGCTAACGCTCAAGACCAGTGGGCGCAGAAAATCGTTGATCTGATCAACGCCTGTGATGAGTACATTCCTCTGCCAGAGCGTCCTATCGACCGTCCGTTCCTGATGCCGATCGAAGACGTGTTCTCGATCTCGGGTCGCGGTACTGTTGTTACCGGTCGTATTGAACGCGGTATCATCAAAGTCGGTGAAGATATGGAAATCGTCGGCCTTCAGCCCACGACCAAAACCACCTGTACTGGCGTTGAAATGTTCCGCAAGTTGCTGGACGAAGGTCGCGCTGGTGACAACGTGGGTATCCTTCTCCGTGGTACCAAGCGTGAAGAAGTTATGCGCGGTCAGGTCTTGTCCAAGCCGGGCTCGATCAAGCCTCACAAGAAGTTCAAAGCTTCTGTGTACGTGTTGACCAAAGAAGAAGGTGGCCGTCATACCCCATTCTTCAAAGGTTACCGTCCTCAGTTCTACTTCCGTACAACGGACGTAACTGGTAGTATCAAACTGCCAGACAACGTTGAGATGGTTATGCCAGGTGACAACATCGACATCGAAGTCGAGTTGATCCAGCCTATCGCCATGGACAAAGAGCTCCGCTTCGCTATCCGCGAAGGTGGCCGTACTGTTGGCGCCGGCGTTGTTGCTGAAATCGTCGAGTAATTGATAGTCTAGTAGTTCGCAGGCCGACCGTATCTTTGGATGCGGTCGGCTTCGAGCGACTCAAGTTTCTGATCTAGGCGAGTAGCTCCAATGGTAGAGCATCGGATTCCAAATCCGACTGTTGTGGGTTCGAGTCCCTCCTCGCCTGCTCTGCCCCTCCAGCCCAGTCCGGAGAACACCCATGAATAAAGATGATTCCTATTGGCTCAAACTGGCTTACGTTGCCTTTGCTGCTTTGGTCGCGCTAGCGGTCTATAAAGCCTTTGGCACGGCGGGTGTACAAACGGGTTGGGCGGATCGATTTGACTGGTATCAGCCAGCGACAACCGCAGCCAGTTTGGCTCTTGGTGTGGCCGCTGCCTTCTATCTCGGATCGAATAAAGAGCGTCACGAGTACTTTTTGGCTTCCATTGGCGAACTGAGGAAAGTGACCTGGCCCAGCATGCCCGACACGCGGCGCATGACGGTGATTGTGTGTGTCGTTGTCGGCATCTTCGCAGTCATCCTGGCGATCTTTGACTTCATTTGGGCCAAGATGCTTGGTCTTCTCATCGCCTAAGCACCTAAGATAGCAAGAAACCCCGGCAGGGTGTTACAATATGGCAAACGTTTGCGACCCCGCAGCGCTTGCCTTTGATGCAGTTCCTGGAAACTGTTGTTGTGCCATTGGGGCACGAGGTTCCGCTGTGGAATGATGCAGGGGAATCCATTGAAACACGAGGCAGATAGCATGGCTTACGATTTGAAATGGTATGTCATACATACTTACTCAGGCTTTGAAGAGAAGGCCAAGTCTGGACTGATCGACCGCGCCAAAAGCGAAGGTCAGGCTGAGAAATTTGGAGATATCTACATCCCTCACACAGTCAGTGAGTCGGTGAATAAGGCAGGTAAGAAGAAGGCTGTCTCTCGTACTTCGTTCCCGGGTTATATCATCGTCCAGATGCACCTGGATGACGAGAGCATGCACGTGGTCAAGAGCACGCCAAAAATTACGGGATTTGTCGGCAATGCCCGCCATCCCAAGGCCCTGCCTGATCATGAAGTTCTGCGCCTGACCAACCCTGAGTTGGTGAAAGATCAGCGGAAGGAAGTTGTCCAGGAAGTCCGCTTTAGCAAGGGCGAAGCGGTTAAAGTTATGGATGGTCCATTCAGTAACTTTGACGGCGTTATTGATGAAGTTCGTCCTGATAAAGGTAAAGTGCGGGTACTCGTGAGTATCTTCGGGCGTGAAACCCCAGTGGAACTCGAGTTTGGACAGGTCGAAAAAATTTAAAACAGTTGGTACGCACCTCTTCGACCAGGTGCGTTTTCTATTAGATGCTTGACGGGGCGTGTAAAATAGCGTAAACCCCGTCTTCCAAGTCTTGATTCAGATCGCTGCACAGTGGCGAAAAAGAAGGAGCGAAGAACGTGGCAAAGAAGGTTGTCGGATTTATCAAGCTGCAGATTCCGGCAGGTAAAGCGAACCCGGCTCCTCCCATTGGCCCTGCTCTCGGCCAGAGGGGCGTGAATATTATGGCCTTTTGTAAGGAATTCAACGCTAAGACTCAAAAGCAGGCTGGCTCGATTCTGCCAACTGTTATTACCGTCTTTGCCGACAAGTCCTTCACCTTCATCACCAAAAGCCCTCCGGCTTCTGACTTGCTGAAGAAAGCTGCCAAGGTTGAGAAAGCTTCCCAGACTCCTGGTAAAGCTGTCGCCGGTTCTGTGACCATGGATCAAGTCCGTGAGATCGCAAAAACCAAGAAAGACGACCTGAACGCATACGATGAAGAAGCCGCTGTGAAGATCATCATGGGTTCGGCTCGCAGTATGGGTCTGGAAGTTAAATAAGTTCGATAGCGTCTGCATAAAGCAGGCACTGACATAGTAGGAGAGCCCTCGGGCTCGATTGGACTACGGAGAATATTATGGCTAAGCGAGGTAAGAAGTATCGCGCAGCCCTCGCCAAAGTTGATCGTGAAAAAAATTACGATCTTCTCGAGGCCTGCAAACTCGTCAAGGAAACATCCTACTCCAAAATGGATGCCTCCGTCGACTTGGCTGTGAACCTGGGTGTAGACCCTCGTCACGCAGACCAAAACCTTCGGGGTGCAACTGTCCTCCCCAACGGTCTTGGCAAGAAAGTTCGCATCGTTGTTTTCGCTAAAGGCGAAAAAGCTGCTGAAGCCAATGGACTTGGCGTCGATGCAGTGGGCGGTGATGACCTTGCCAAACGTATCACCGATGGCTGGCTCGACTTCGACCAGGTAATCGCAACCCCTGACATGATGGGCGTTGTCGGTAAGCTTGGTAAAGTTCTCGGTCCCCGCGGCCTGATGCCAAACCCAAAATTGGGCACAGTGACGTTTGAAGTTGAGAAAGCAGTTACTGAACTGCGCGCTGGTCGCGCCGAATACCGTGTGGACAAAGCCGGTATCGTGCACACCTCGATCGGTCGTTCCAACTTCACTCCTGAGGCGCTGGCAGAAAACGCCCGTACGATCGTTGACACTTTGCTTCGCGCAAAGCCTTCGACCGCTAAGGGTACTTACCTGAAGAAGGTAACGCTGTCCGCAACGATGGGTCCTGGTGTTCGCGTCGATACGACGCCCTTTAAGATTTAAGGGGGAAATCACACATGGATCGTAAACAGAAACAAGTGCTCCGCGAATCAGCCACAGCCCGATTCAAAAAATCGAATGCTGTGATCGTCGCTGAATACCGTGGTCTCACGGTAGAAGAGCTGACCCAGCTGCGCGTGTCCCTGCGGCAAGCCAGTGCTGAATTCCGCGTGATCAAGAACCGCATTGCCAAGAAAGCCATTGGCCTGGAAGTCCAGGAAATGGAAGGTCTCTCGAAGGCTCTTGTTGGCCCAGTAGGCGTGATCTGCGCTTACGGCGACTCGGCTCAGGCGACCAAAGCTGCACTGAACTTTGAAAAGGATCATCCGAACTTCAAAGTGACTGCCGGCTACATGGAAGATGCGGCTCTGAGCAAGGCTCAGTTGCAGTCGATCGCCGATCTGCCCAGCAAGGAAGTGCTCCTTGGTCAGCTCGTCGGGACGCTCATCGCGCCTCATAGAGGGATCCTGGGCGTCTTGAACGGCGTCAACCGCAATTTGGTTCAGGTTATTAACGCAATTAAAGATAAGAAAACATCTTAATCCTAGGGCTTTCGTTTAAGTTCGAAGCTAGCTGGATGTGATTTGGGAGGAGAATTTTCATGGCTAACGTGACAAAAGAACAAGTCGTTACTTTTCTTGAGAACCTGACTCTGCTGGAAGCTGCTGAGCTGGTAAAAGAGCTGGAAGAAAAATTCGGTGTAAGCGCTGCTGCACCTGTTGCTTTCGCTGCCGCTCCTGCCGCCGCTGCTGCTCCTGCTGAAGAAAAAGACGAATTCACCGTCATTCTGAAAGACTCGGGCGACAAGAAAATCAACGTGATCAAAGAAATCCGCGCGATCACTGGTCTTGGCTTGAAAGAAGCTAAAGACCTCGTTGAAGGTGCACCTAAGGAAGTTAAAGCTAACGTTCCTAAGGAAGAAGCTGCCAAAATCAAGGCTACCCTTGAAGCAGCTGGCGCCAAGGTTGAGCTCAAGTAATATACAGATCGGAAAGATGCAGCCAGCTAGTGAAAATTGGCAGGGCTCATCTTTCCGCTTTTTTATTGCTTTGATTCCATATATCCTAACTTCCTTGAGGATATGTGAAGTTGACGAATTTACGACGAATGAATTGCCGGTAGTCGAGTTGATCGACGCGGCCTAAGTTCGTTCGGAGATTCCTCAGCCCGTTTCATCGGACACTAAATGCAAAAGGCTACCGCAACGTACGTGGAGGGTGTCTGCCTTTCACCTTTTATTCTCTCCGACGAGGTTGAGGATAGGCGGTACTTTTTGCCTTTTTGAGCCTAAAGGTTCTGTGACGACGGTTACAGGACCCTTCAGCGTCTGATGAAGCGAGTGACGGCGGACAGCAAACATTTCTTCGCCAGAGACATTATTCGTAATCGCCCGGCTGCGGGGTTTCTCTCCCGAATCCGGCGTATAGCAGAGACTCTGTTTCTGTTAGCGGCATCGATGGGATAGCGCGGTTGCGGTGCCACGCGAGAAGCCGGAAGTGCGGCCGGTTATTGCGTGGAAGAAAACGGGATTCCTTTCATAGGAGTGCTAAATGACCTCCCTCGCTTCCAGTTTTACACGTCCTCGAAAACGCTTTGAAAAAATTACCCCGGCAATCGACATACCTTACCTGATCGAGCTGCAGAAGAACAGTTATAACATGTTCTTGCAGGCGACCGAACTTCCGCAAAATAGGAAGGCTGTGGGTCTGGAAGCCGTGTTTAACTCGGTGTTCCCGATCACTCACTTTGCTGAGACAGCATCGGTTGAATTCGTCAGCTATTCGTTTGAAGAGCCCAAGTACACCGTGGACGAGTGCCGTCAGCGTGGTATGAGCTTCGCAGCTCCTCTTAAAGTCGTGATCCGACTGGTTGTCTGGGACCTCGACAAAGAAACCAATGTCAAGTCCATCCGCGACGTCAAAGAGCAGGAAGTTTACTTCGGTGAAATCCCGCTGATGACTGACGATGGTACCTTTATTATCAACGGAACTGAACGCGTTGTCGTATCGCAGCTGCATCGTTCGTCTGGTGTATTTTTTGACCATGACAAGGGACGCAATAGTGCATCCGGAAAGCTGCTCTACACGGCTCGCGTGATTCCTTATCGCGGCAGCTGGCTCGACTTCGAGTTCGACTCCAAGGACATCCTTTATCTCCGTATCGACCGTCGTCGTAAGATGCACGGCACGATCCTTCTGAAAGCTCTCGGTTACACCGACCAGCAGCTTTTGGACCGTTTCTATAAGAAAGAACTGGTTCGTATTCGTGAAGGCAAGCTCGAGAAAAAACTGAACTACGAAATCCTTCGTGGTCAGAGAGCTTTGACCGACCTCGTGGATCCGGCGACCGGCAAAGTCCTGGTGAAAAAAGGTCGTCGTATCTCCGTCGGCGCTATTCGCCAGATGGAGCAGGCCGGTATCGAGTACGTGGCCATGGAACAGGATGAACTCGTCGGAAAAATCACCGCCGAAGACATCCTCGACAAGTCTGACAAAGCTATCGTTCCTCTGAATACCGAACTCGGTCTTGAGCATCTGGAAAAGATGATCAAAGCCGGCGTGAAGGAATTCTCGGTTCTCTTCATCGACGGTGTGAACGCGGATGCTTCCTTCCGGAATACGCTCGTATCCGACAAGATCGAGACCAAGGAAGACGCCATCCTCGAAATTTACAAGCGTATGCGTCCGGGCGATCCCCCAACGATCGAACCAGCGACTTCGCTGTTTGATAACCTCTTCTTCAACCCCGACCGCTACGATTTGAGCGCCGTGGGTCGTATGAAGCTGAATCAGAAACTCGGCCTGGATATTCCTTTGGAAACCAGAACGCTGACCAAGGAAGACATTCTGCGGACAGTCGAGTATCTGATCGGTCTGAAAAATGAAAAAGGCCAGATCGATGATATTGATAACCTGAGTAACCGCCGCGTCCGCGCTGTCGGTGAGCTTTTGGAAAACCAATACCGCATCGGTCTCCTTCGTATTGAACGCGCTATCCGCGAACGCCTCCAACTGGGCGACGTGGATACGCTTCTGCCCCACGATTTCGTGAACAATAAGCCGGCTTCGGCTGTTGTGAAGGAATTCTTCGGCAGTTCGCAGCTCAGCCAGTTCATGGACCAGACCAACCCCCTCTCGGAAGTCACGCACAAGCGTCGTCTTTCCGCTCTGGGGCCGGGCGGTTTGAGCCGTGAGCGCGCTGGCTTCGAAGTCCGCGACGTTCACCCGACTCACTACGGCCGTATCTGTCCGATCGAGACGCCTGAAGGTCCGAACATCGGTCTGATTTCATCCCTCGCTTCGTATGCGAAAGTGAATGATTACGGCTTTATCGAAACCCCGTTCCGCAGTCTGACTGAGGAAAGCGGTGGCAAGAATAAGGTTCGCTATTATTCCGCAGCCGAAGAGCATCAGGACCATGTGATCGCCCAGGCGAGTAACATCCAGTCCGAGGAAGAGTTCGTTTATGCGCGCCGCGCCGGTGAATCCGAGATCGTGCGTGCGGAAGAAGCCGACCTGATGGACGTGTCCACCAGCCAGCTCGTATCGGTCGCTGCAAACCTGATTCCGTTCCTGCAGAATGACGATGCGAACCGCGCTTTGATGGGTTCGAACATGCAGCGGCAGGCCGTGCCTCTCCTGAAGACCCGTGCGCCACTCGTTGGTACCGGGATGGAGCGGATCGTTGCCCGTGACTCCGGTGCCACCATCGTTGCAAAACGTGATGGTCTGGTCGTGGCGGTTGACGCTGAACGTATCGTCATCAAAACCGAGGACAACAGCGGCAACCTTACGGAAGTCGGTGCCGAGGTTGATATTTACAAGCTTGAGAAAAACAAGCGTTCGAACGTCGATACCTGTATCAACCAGAAGCCGATCGTCGTCAAAGGCGAGACGGTGAAGAAGGGTGATATCATCGCCGACGGTTTCGCCACCGAAATGGGTGAGCTGGCTCTGGGCCAAAACGTGGTCGTAGCCTTCATGCCCTGGAGTGGTTACAACTTTGAGGACTCCATCCTCATCTCCGAGCGCGTTGTTAAGGAAGACCTTTATACTTCGATCCACATTCAGGAATTCGAATGTATCTCCCGCGACACCAAACTGGGTCAGGAAGAGATCACCTCCGATATCCCGAACGTCGGTGAAGAAGCTCTCAGAAACCTGGATGAAGCCGGTATCATCCGCATCGGTGCTGATGTGAAGCCGAACGACCTGCTCGTCGGTAAAATCACGCCGAAAGGTGAGACCCAGCTGACGCCGGAAGAAAAACTTCTCCGCGCGATCTTCGGTGAAAAAGCCGGTGACGTCCGTGATACCTCGCTGCGCGTGCCACCCGGTGTGGTCGGTACTGTGATCGGTGCGAAAGTCTATGCCCGTGAAGGTGCTGTGAAAGACGCCCGCTCGCTGCAGATCGAGGAAGAAGAAATTTCCCGTTTGCGGAAGGACGAAAGCGACCGTATCTCCATCATCAAGGACTCGGCAGCCCGTAAGATCGTGAAGATCGTGGCTGGTGAGACTTTGGCTGGTGAAATCCGCGGCCGTGATGGTGGAACCATCGCGACGTCGGGAACGGTTCTGACTGCCGACTTCCTCAATAACCTTGACTACATCTACTGGGAACATCTGGCTGTTAAAGACGCCCAGAAGAACTCCACCCTGACGAAAGTCGTGGAGAGCCTGCGCGAGAAGATCAACCTCATCCGTTTCATGACGGAAGAGCAGATCAAGAAAGTTCGCAAGGGCGACGAGCTGCCTCCTGGCGTGATCAAGATGGTGAAGGTCTATGTCGCGATCAAGCGTAAGCTTCAGGTCGGTGATAAGATGGCCGGTCGCCACGGTAACAAAGGTGTGGTGTCCCGTATTCTGCCTGAAGAAGACATGCCCTTCCTGACTGATGGCCGCCCTGTTGATATCGTGTTGAACCCGCTTGGTGTTCCTTCGCGTATGAACGTCGGTCAGATTCTGGAAACCCACTTGGGTTGGGCTGCCAAAGGCTTGGGCGAGAAGCTCCAGACCTTTATCGAGCAGAGCATCAATCGTCCTGAAATCGAGAAGTTCATCTTCTCCATCTGGGACGATGCCGAGACTCGCGAATTCGTGAAGTCCTGCTCGGATGAAGAACTCATGACCTTCGTGCGGAAATACCGCGAAGGTGTCCATCTCGCGAATCCCGTCTTTGACGGTGCTGGCGAAGAAGACATCAAGCGTTACCTGGAACTGGCCGGTCTCGACGCCGATGGCCAGAGCGACCTTTACGATGGTCGTACCGGTAACAAGTTTGATAACCGCGTGACGGTTGGCGTGATGTACGTGTTGAAACTCCACCACTTGGTTGACGAGAAGATCCACGCACGTTCGATTGGTCCATACTCTCTCGTTACTCAGCAGCCCCTCGGCGGTAAAGCGCAGTTCGGTGGTCAGCGTCTGGGTGAGATGGAAGTGTGGGCGATGGAAGCTTACGGTGCAGCGAATACTCTGCAAGAGTTCCTGACAGTGAAGTCCGATGACGTGCTGGGCCGGACCCGTATGTACGAGTCCATCGTGAAAGGCCAGAACATGATGATGCCAGGTCTCCCCGAGAGCTTTAACGTTCTCGTGAAAGAACTTCAGTCCTTGGCGCTTGATGTGAACCTGATCCGCGATGATCAGGAAATTGGTCTTGAGAGCTTCACCCAGTAATCACCGAACATGGTACTCCAGGTCATTGACCTGGGGTTTCGTCCGTCCTCATGGAGGTAACTCACTTGAACGATCTGGTAAACTTTTTTGATAAGCCTACGGATCCCTTAAGCTTCAGCGCGATCAAAATCTCGCTGGCTTCCCCGGAAAAGATTCGGAGCTGGTCATTCGGTGAGGTGAAGAAACCCGAGACCATTAACTACCGTACCTTTAAACCGGAACGCGACGGCCTCTTCTGTGCGAAGATCTTTGGACCCGTTCGCGATTTTGAATGTATCTGCGGCAAGTATAAGCGCATGAAGCACCGCGGTATCGTCTGCGACAAGTGCGGCGTGGAAGTCATCCACTCCAAGGTTCGTCGTGAACGCCTCGGTCACATCAACTTGGCGACACCAGTGGCCCACATCTGGTTCCTCAAGTCCTTGCCTTCGCGTATCGGCGCGATCCTCGACATCTCTTTGAAAGACGTCGAGCGCGTTCTTTACAGTGAATCGTACGTTGTCCTGGATCCAGGCAATGACGAGCTGACCAAGCTGCACGCCGGCCAGGTCATCAGCGAAGACGAGTACGAGCAACTGCTCCAGGAACACGGCAACGGTGCGTTCAACGTCGGTGTCGGCGCGGAAGCCATCCAGGAACTCCTGTCGGGCCTTCGCATCGAAGACCTTGGTGACGACCTGCGCAAAGCGTTGCTCGAAGCTTCCTCGGAAGCCGCGCGCAAGAAACTGCAAAAACGCCTGAAAGTCGTTGAGGCTTTCAAAAATAACGAAGCGAAACCGGAATGGATGATGCTGTCCGTAATTCCGGTTCTGCCTCCCGACCTGCGCCCTCTGGTGCCCTTGGACGGTGGCCGCTTCGCGACCTCTGACTTGAACGACCTCTACCGCCGCGTGATCAACCGGAACAATCGCTTGCTCCGTCTGATCGAACTCAACGCGCCCGAGATCATCATCCGTAACGAGAAGCGCATGCTTCAGGAAGCGGTTGATGCCCTCTTCGATAACGGCCGTCGCGGTAAAGTCTTCACAGGTCCTAACAAGCGCGCCCTCCGCTCGCTGTCGGACATGCTGAAAGGTAAGCAAGGCCGTTTCCGTCAGAACCTTCTCGGTAAGCGTGTTGACTACTCCGGTCGTTCCGTGATCGTGGTCGGTCCGACTCTGAAACTTCATCAGTGCGGCCTGCCCAAGAAAATGGCGATCGAGCTCTTCAAGCCGTTTATCTACAACAAGCTCGAAGAACACGGCATCGTGTCGACGATCAAATCCGCCAAGAAACTGGTGGAAAAAGAGCGTCCCGAAGTTTGGGATATCCTCGAAGAAGTAACCAAAGAGCATCCGATTCTTCTGAACCGTGCTCCTACACTTCACCGTCTCGGTATCCAGGCTTTCGAACCGGTTCTGATCGAAGGTAAAGCCATCCAGCTGCACCCGCTCGTCTGCTTCGCGTTCAACGCGGACTTCGACGGTGACCAGATGGCCGTTCACGTGCCCCTCTCGGTGGAAGCCCAGATGGAAGCCCGTGTTCTCATGATGTCGACCAACAACATCCTGTCGCCTGCATCCGGTTCACCCGTGATCGTGCCGACCCAGGATATCGTTCTCGGTATCTACTATCTGACCAAGGAAGATATTTCGGCCAAAGGCGCCGGCAAGATCTTTGGTTCGATCGACGAAGTGCGCGTGGCCTATGACCATAATGAAGTGAGCCTCCAGGCTCCCATCATCGTGCGTTTCAACGGCAAGCGTTACGACACCACAGTGGGCCGCGTGCTCCTGTCGGAAAGTCTGCCGAGCGAACTGCCTTTCGAAGCGATCAACAAGCGCATGGGCAAAAAAGAATTGGCCAAGCTTGTCGATGACGCCTTCCGTATCGCCGGACCGAAGAAAACGGTTCTGCTTGCGGACAGCCTGCGCGCCATCGGGTATCGCTACTCGACCAAAGCCGGTCTTTCGATTTCGATCGGGGACATGGTCGTTCCGGAAGGCAAAAAACGCCTGCTCGACGACGCTTACGAAGAAGTGAAGAAGATCAAGGAGCAGTACTCCGAGGGTCTTTTGACCGAAGGTGAGCGCTACAACAAGGTTATCGATATCTGGGCCAAGGTTACGGAAAATATCGCGGAAGAGATGTTCAAGAACATCGCGAAAGCGAAGAAAACCGACCACAAAGGCAATGTCAAAGAAGTCGATAGCAGCAACTCGATCTTTATGATGGCCGACTCCGGTGCTCGTGGTTCCGCTCAGCAGATTCGTCAGCTGGCCGGTATGCGCGGTCTGATGGCCAAGCCTTCGGGCGAGATCATCGAAACGCCGATTACCGCGAACTTCCGCGAAGGTCTTTCGGTTCTTGAATACTTTACCTCGACTCACGGTGCCCGTAAGGGTCTCGCGGATACCGCGCTGAAAACCGCGAGTTCGGGTTACCTGACCCGTCGTCTCGTGGACGTGGCTCAGGATGCCACCATCGCGGAAACCGACTGCGGTACGGCGAACGGCATCAACATGATTCCTCTGCGTGAAGGCTCGGACATCAAGCAATCCTTGGGTGACCGGACTCTGGGTCGTGTCTTGATTTCTGAAATCAAGGATCCGAACTCGGACGAAATCATCGCCAAGGCAGGCAGCCTGATTGATGAAGCTGTCGCCAAACGCATTGATAAGGCCGGTATCGAGATGGCTCGTATCCGCTCGGTGCTGACCTGTAACACCCGCATGGGTATCTGTGCGAAGTGCTACGGACGCGACCTTGCCACCGGACACATCATCAACGTGGGTGAAGCGATCGGTGTGATCGCGGCCCAGTCGATCGGTGAACCCGGTACACAGCTGACGATGCGTACCTTCCACTTTGGTGGTACCGTTTCGCACAGAATCGAGAAGAACACGCGCGACACTGGTTTCTCCGGTCTCGTGAAGTTCATCCGCATCAATGCTGTTACGAACCGCGATGGCAAGCAGATGGTTCTGTCCCGTAACGGCGAGATCCAGATCCTCGATAAGGATTCGGGAGCCGTTCGTGATACCTATCCGATTTCCTATGGTTCGGTCCTGCTCGTGAAAGAGGGCCAGGAAATCGACGCCGGTGCTTCGCTGGTTGAATGGGATCCGTTTGCGAACCCCATCATGGCGGAAGTCGGCGGTCGCGTGAAATACAGCGACTTGAAAGAAGGTCAATCGGTTGAAGAGCGTACCGATGAAGTGACGTTCCTGGCTCGTAAGGTGATTATCGAAACCCGCGGCACGGATCTTAAGCCTGCTGTGGAAGTCTTTGATCCTCATACTGGCAAGGTCGTTTCGGTCGACGGTAAACGCGATGCCCGTTACTCGCTCCCGGTCGGTGCTACGATTTTCGTGGACGACGGCAGTGACGTGCTCCCTGGTGATATCATCGCCAAGATTCCTCGTGAACAGGCGAAAACAAAGGATATTACCGGTGGTTTGCCTCGCGTTGCGGAACTCTTCGAAGCGAGAAAGCCAAAAGATTACGCTATCATGTCCGATCGCGATGGTACCGTGACTTTCGGTGCCGACTCGAAAGGCAAGCGTAAGATCGTGGTCGTCAGCGACGATGGACAAAGCTCCGACTTCACTGTGCCTAAAGGGCGCCATATTATCGTGACAGAAGGTGACTATATTCGTAAGGGTCAAACCCTTGTCGATGGTTCGCCGTCTCCTCACGATATCCTGCGCATCCTTGGCACACTGCAGCTGGCCAAGTACCTCGTGGATGAGATCCAGGACGTTTACCGTCTGCAGGGTGTAAAAATTAACGATAAGCACATCGAAGTCATCGTGCGTCAGATGTGCCGTCGTGTGAAAGTTCTGAGCCCGGGTGATACCCGCTTCCTCCCTGCTGAGCAGGTGGAAAAAGGAGAACTCGATGATGCCAACGCCAAGGTGCGTGAGCAGGGCGGTCAGGAAGCCATCTGGGAACCAGTCCTTCTGGGTATCACCAAAGCTTCCTTGTCGACTGACTCGTTCATTTCGGCGGCGTCCTTCCAGGAAACCACGAAGGTTCTGACCGAAGCTGCCATCAACAGCAAGATCGACCACCTCCGCGGCCTGAAAGAGAACGTCATCATGGGACGTCTGGTGCCAGCTGGTACCGGTTCCTGGCAGTACCGCCGTCTCGAATCCCGCGTTCGCGGTGTCGATGAGGCGCTGCCGGTGCTGAAGAATGTGATGGAAGCAAATTCGTGATGTAACCGCGTCCCCCTTCGGGGATGACGGAGTGGAAGGGTCGCCTCTTAGGGGGTGACCCTTTGCTACGTCATCTCCCCACATCACGTCAGCCCCGAAGGGGCCCGACGCAGGATCGTGGATCTCCCCTTTTGTTTTTCCTTAAAACCAGCAATAACTCTTGCCTTCCGGCCTCCAGATTGGTACTGATACTAGCCTCGCGTGTGGTTAAATCCAGCGAATGCCGCAGTGCATTCAAAGGGCGCCGTGAGATCCGGTGCTGACGGATGAGCAGATTTAGCGAGGTCAGAGCGTCAGAGTAGCAACGCAAGGCCCCGCAGCGATCAATCAAATTAGTTCGCAATCAGGCGAAAGCAGTAAGGATAAGAAAGCATGCCAACGATCAATCAGATCATCGCCAAAGGAAGAACGGTTCAGAAGAACCGGACGAAAGCTCCTGCGTTGAAGGGTTGCCCCCAGAAGCGTGGCGTTTGCACCCGCGTTTACACCACAACTCCCAAGAAGCCTAACTCCGCTCTTCGGAAAGTTGCTCGTGTACGCTTGACCAACGGCGTTGAAGTCACTTCTTACATCGGTGGTGAAGGCCACAACCTCCAGGAGCACAGTGTGGTTCTGGTCCGCGGTGGTAAAGTGAAAGACTTGCCTGGTGTGCGTTATCACATCGTACGCGGCTCCCTCGACTGCTCGGGCGTGAACGCTCGTCGTCAAGGTCGCTCGAAGTACGGCGCGAAAAGACCAAAAGCCTAATTAACCACATCAGCTGTATCAGCATTGGAGTGAAGTAGTATGGCACGTCGCCACACCGCAGAGAAACGGGCGGTCCTTCCGGATCCCGTTTTTAAAGATGAAGTCGTTACAAAATTCATCAACAGCATGATGAAGCATGGCAAGAAAGCTGCCGCTGAGAAAGCTTTCTACGGCGCCATGGAAGAAATTACTAAGCAAGGCAACGATCCTATCGAGACCTTCAAGACGGCTCTCGATAACGCCAAGCCTATGCTGGAAGTTAAGTCCCGCCGCGTCGGTGGTTCGAACTACCAGGTACCAGTCGAGATTCGCCCTGAGCGCCGTCAGGCCCTGGCGATCCGTTGGCTGATCGAATTTGCACGTGGTCGTAGCGGTCGCAGCATGCGCGAGCGCCTCGCCGGTGAAATTCTGGATGCCGCCAACAAGCGTGGCGCAACCATCAAGCGTCGTGAAGACGTTCATAAGATGGCTGAAGCGAACAAGGCGTTCGCGCATTATCGCTGGTAAGAAACGAAAAAAGTTGATTAAACTGTTCGCAAGTTTTGGCCCCGCTTTGGGGGCCAGCGAACAGTTTTTTTATTTCCAGAATCCAAGCCGAGCCGAGAAAACTTATGAAAGTGCAGGATCTTCCGCGGTTGCGTAACATCGGTATCATGGCCCACATCGATGCGGGCAAGACCACGACCACCGAACGCATTCTTTTTTATACAGGCAAGATTCACAAGGTCGGCGAGGTTCATGATGGCAACACCACCATGGACTGGATGGAGCAGGAGCAGGAGCGCGGGATTACGATCACCGCCGCGGCCATCACCGCCTACTGGAAAGATCACACCATCAACATCATAGATACCCCTGGCCACGTGGATTTCACGGTGGAAGTGGAGCGTTCCCTTCGGGTTCTCGACGGTGCGATCGCGGTCTTCGACGGCGTGCACGGCGTAGAGCCCCAGTCGGAAACGGTCTGGCGCCAGGCGGATAAATATAAGGTCCCGCGCCTCGCGTTTGTGAACAAACTCGATCGCGTCGGTGCCAGCTTCGAGGAATCGGTGCAGTCCATGCGCGATCGCCTCGCCGCGAACCCCGTTCCTTTCCAACTGCCTATCGGTTCCGAAGATGCCTTCGTCGGCGTCGTCGATCTCGTAACCCAGAAGGCCTATTACTGGGACGGTGACGCCCTGGGTCAGTCCTACCGCATCGAGGAAGTCCCCGATGATCTGAAGGACGAAGCTGAACTCGGTCGCATGCAGCTGATCGAAGCCGTCGCCGAATTCGATGATCAGACCATGGAAAAATTCCTGGAAGGCAAGGACCTGACCGATGACGAGATTCGTCAGGCCGCCCGCAAAGGCTGCATTGCCATGAAGATGGTTCCTGTCTTCTGCGGCAGCGCCTTTAAAAACAAGGGTATTCAGCCCCTTTTGGATGCCGTCCTTTACTATCTGCCTTCACCGCTTGATCTTCCCGATGTCCTCGGTCTTGATCCCGCAGATGAATCCAAATCCATGAAGCGCCGCCGTGTGCCGGACGAGCCTTTGACCATGCTGGCTTTCAAAATCCAGAATGACCCCTTCGTGGGCCAGATCACTTATGTGCGGGTCTATTCGGGCAAACTCGCGACCAGCGAAACCGTCTACAACGCACGGACCGGCAAGCGGGAACGCATCTCGAAAATCCTGCGTATGGAAGCCAACCAGCGTCAGGAGGTGGACTTCATCGAAGCCGGTGATATCGCCGCTGTTGCGGGTCTGAAGGTGGTCGCGACCGGTGACACCCTCTCGGATCCGAAATATCCCATCGTTCTGGAATCCCTGGATGTCCCGGAGCCGGTTATTTCCATTGCGATCGAACCCAAGTCGAGTGCCGATGCTCCGAAGATGACCAAGGCCCTTGAGCGCTTTGAAAATGAAGATCCGACCCTGAAGGTCAGCATCAACTCCGAAACCGGCCAAACCCTCCTCAGCGGCATGGGTGAACTCCATCTGGAAATCATCATCGACCGTATGCAGCGCGAATTCCGTGTGGGCGCCAACGTCGGCAAGCCTCAGGTGAACTATCGCGAAACGGTTTCCGCTGCGACCAAAGCGGAGAAAGTTTTCGAACGCGAAACGGAAAAACTCCATCAGTGGGCCCGCGTCGTGATCCAGGTCGAGCCAGGGCCGCAAACGTCGGCTCTGACGTTCGAAAGCAAGGTCGGTAAGGATAAGCTGAACGATGAAATGCAGCGGGCCGTCAAAGCCGGTTGTGAAGAAGCTGTGCAGGTCGGGGTGATCGCCGGTTATGCGATGACCGGGGTGAAGGCCACCCTTCTTGATGCCACCGTGGACCTGGAACGCTCCGAGGCCAGTGCCTTTAAAATCGCGGCGGGTATGGCCATGCGTGATGCCATGCGGGCCGCCAAACCGATTCTTCTGGAACCCGTCATGAGCCTTGAAGTCCTCGTGCCGGATGAATTCCTGTCGAACATCATCAAGGACCTCAACTCCCGCCGGGCGCGCGTGAACAATGTCGGCATGCGTGGTCACCTGCAGGAAGTTGATGCGATCGCGCCGCTTTCGGAAATGTTCGGTTATACGACGGATCTGCGGTCAGTCTCGCAGGGTCGCGCGACCTATACCATGCGCTTTGCTGCGTATGAGCAGGTGCCTGATTCTGTTCTGCAAAAAATCACCGGGGGCGGTTTTTAAGAGATTGACAACCCGGTCCGCTCCCGATAGAAAAGGTGCTCCTGCGAGGGATTGTAGCTCAGTTGGTTAGAGCGCTACGTTGACATCGTAGAGGTCCCCAGTTCGAGTCTGGGCAGTCCCACCATCAGGATCTCTCTTGAAAAAGAGAAACAAAAAAAGCGAAGCCATGAGTGCTTCGCTTTTTTGTTTGGGCCTTGAAACAAGGCCCAGACGACGAGGACAACAAGGCTTATGCGAAAAGGGATTCCGCAAAATCCTGAGCCGAAAATTCCTTCAGGTCCTTGGCCTTCTCACCGACACCGATATAGCGAATGGGCAGTTTAAACTTCTGTTTGATGCCGATAATCACGCCGCCCTTGGCCGTTCCATCGAGTTTGGTCACCACGAGTCCGGTCAGCTTCACGAGCTCACCAAAAGCCTTCACCTGCTGCACCGCGTTCTGTCCCGTGGTGGCATCAATCACGAGCCAGGTTTCATGCGGGGCGTCCGGCATTTCCTTGGCAATCACGCGCTTGACCTTGGCCAGTTCGTCCATGAGTTCGGTCTTGCTATGCAGACGGCCGGCGGTATCAATCAAAAGGACATCGACGCCGCGGGCCTTGGCGGCCTTGACAGCATCAAAGGCCACGGATGCAGGATCGGCGCCTTGCTGATGCTTGATGACGGGAACGCCGATGCGATCGCCCCAGACCTGCAGCTGCTCAATGGCCGCCGCACGGAAAGTATCCGCTGCACACAGGAGGACGGACTTGCCTTCCGCCACATAACGGGCCGCCAATTTCCCAATGCTGGTGGTTTTGCCGACACCGTTCACGCCGACCACCAGAATGACAAAAGGTCCTTCTGTAGGTTTATTGAGAGCCGTGTCCTCTGTGCCCTGCATGGATTCGGTGATGGCCTGCTTCAGTTCAGTTGAGATGACAGCCCAATCCGGTGCCGTGCTCTGCCCGCCGAAGCGTTTGCGGAGCCTATCCACAAGATGATCGGCAGTTTCCACGCCCAAATCGCTGCGAAACAGGACTTCGTGGACCTGCTCCAGCGTCTGGTCGTCCAGCTTCTGCCCACCGAGCAATCGGGAAAGGTTATCTTTCAAATGGGAACGGGTTTTGCTTAGACCTTCTCGGAGTCGCTCAAGCCAGGATGCCTGATTATCCCTCCGAATCTCCGCCAGTTCTTCTGCTTCCCTCTCAACCTCAATGACCTCTTCCTTCCTGGCTTCGGGAACGACCGGCACCTCTTCGGTGCGTGGACGTTCTTCCGCGCGAGGTGGCGTGGGTTTTTCCATGAAACGACGCAGGAAGAAGAAAGCAATCAGGAGCGTGACGAGTATGACGGCCGACGCGATCATGTCCCAGGGCAATCCCTCGGGGACTTCAGTCGGAACGGTTTGCGCGTAAAGTGTCGGAATAATGTTCAGCATCACTCGAAATCCTATCCTTCCATTTTTGTTTCCGCGGACGGCCCAACGTGTTTCCCAAGGCCGCCGGCGAATGGGCGTTTCATACTAGCGGGATTTGGGTTAAAACTATAGCGAGAATCAAGTTTCCGGAGCATCCATGACCAGGGTCTTGTCCATACTGCTCATCCTTGGCTGCGCGCTCATTTCTCATGGTTTGCATGCGCAGGAAGTTACTGAGCCTTTGATACGCCCTGAGCTGCCCCGCGAATGGAGCCGGGCTGTCCGCGGTTTTCGCCGCGAGCATAATTTCTCTGTCAGTTACGGCTATGTCGTCAGCCGCTGGAAGGGTCACCTGACCGACAGCACGGACATCTTTTCCTTTGCGAACGAAGGGCATCAGGCGCGGATATCGTACGCCTTTCATCTGCCGCTTGTGGGTGGCCTCGGATATTACCTGGGAACGCAGACCAGCGCGCTGATGTCCCAAAGCTCACGCGAGAGCGAGGGCGGCGAGATCAGCTATGGACTTCCCGGACTCAATGTCGGTCTGATCGTGAATCTGTCGGATCGCGTTCGCCTCGCATCCGGCCTAGAGCTTGGCTGGCATCGGATTGAGAAACTTGGACTGCCGGAAAGGTTTGAACGAAAAAGGATCAGCGTCACCGGAGAAACGCAGACCTGGAACGGGCAGATTGATTACTTCTATGAGTTATCCTGGGCCGTCCAGCTTACTTACGAATCGTCAGAACTTACTTACAATTCGAAAGAAAGCCTGGCGCTCCGTAAACTCTCCCGCAGCTGGAGCCTGGGAATTCTTAAACATCTGATCTAAACCTCCCTAAGGCTGCAAAAGTCGTGTATATTTGGTCGATCGCAGAAGCAGCTCATTTTGGGCCAGGAGGGGCCGAAGGTATGTGTATCTTCTTTTTAGTGGCAAGAATCCAGCTAGAGAAATTCATGCTGGGAGGCCCCAAGTGCGAGCCCTGATTGCCACAACACTGAGTCTGAACCTGCTAGCCTGTGGCGCAGCTCAAAACAAGCGTTCGATCGATGAGAATCGAAGCCAGAACGCAAACGTCATCCAGTCCGCCGAAGGCCCTTTTCACAGCCTTACCGGATGGACGGAAAAAGTAAATTACTACATTGATGATACGGCTCCCGATGCCGTGGTCGAAGCCGGCATCAAGGCGGCTGAAACCTGGAACGATGCCATGGGTCGCGAAGTTTTAACCTTCACCGGCGTTGCCAGGATGCCCCGCGGTGACGAACTTTATTCCAGTCTCGATGATACCTACACCATGGTTTACTTCGAGAAAAACTGGAAGAACACCACAGGCAAAGCCGACACCACCCTGGCCACCACGGTCTGGGAAAATGCCAACGGCTCTGATCGCATCATCAAAGGCGATGTGATCCTGAACGGTGAGACCTATCATTTCTGCGATGCCATGGACGTGACGCGGAATATCGGTGAAAACCTTGATATCGTCGATGCGCAAACAGTCCTCGTCCATGAGTTCGGTCATCTGCTGGGCCTCGATCATGTGGACGTCGATGAAGATCCTGAATCGGTGATGCACGCGAAAACCTATATCGGTCCCAACATGAGCTTCCGTTCCCTGAGCAATGGTGACGTCAGCAACATTCGTCAGGTTTACGATTAACGGACCTCCGGCTCTACCTTCACCTCGAATCTGCCGACAAGTCGGGAGGAGGACAGCCCATGTCAAAGCCAGGCAAGCCCAAAGAGCGCGGATCTGCAGACGAACTTGAAATCATGCGCGAAATTATCAAGAATGATCCTTTCCTGCTCGAAAAGGTCCTGACCAAAATCAGGGATATTCGAGGAGGTGGACAAAACATGGCCGATGCTGTGGCCGAGAAAAAAGGCGCGAAGCGTGAAGAGGAGCGCCGTAAAGGATCAGGGACTTGAGGTTTTTTTCGATTTTTTGCGGTCTTATCCTGATGGTGGTCAGCTGTCGTCAGGCCGCGTCTCATAGTGAAGCCCGCGTCGTGGAGCAAAGCCGTCGCGAGCGCCCCGACTGGGTCGGCCCGGATCAGTCCAAGCTCGTCAAATCCGGCGAGATTATCGAATATCATAGCGTGAAAACCAAAGTCGTCGACCTGCCGCTCGGTCTGAAACAGGCCGAAGCCTCGGCTTTGAATGATACAAGGCTCCAGATCCAAAATGAAATCGTGCTGTTCTGGAAGAAGGATAAACTTTTCCTCGAACTTGAGGCCCCCGATCGGGCCCTTGTGACCCAGCAGCTGGAAAAACTTTTGGAAACCCGCGTCACGAGCGATCTAATCAAGGACATCTACTACGAAAAGATTTTCGACCCAAATGCCGTAGCGGCTCTTCAGGACACGTACAGCATTCACGTCCTCATCCAGCTCAAACGCTCCAGCTTACAAGGTCTTTTGACCGATCTACAGAAGTACTGCCGCAACAGTCTGCGCCAGGGTTTGATCAAGCTCGCTCAGAGTGATCAGGTCTTTTCTACTCAGCCATGAAATCTGCATATCCCCTGAGCGCCGGCCCCGGAACGGCTTGGGATAAGCGCTTGCGTTTCCGGCTGGGCCTCTGCAGAATGTTTTCCACTCGCGTCCCCGAACGGCGTTGGTAGGATTATCAGGCTGGATTTCATTGCATGGCCGAACATAGCATCATGTCCACTTTCATGGCGCCTTTATGGTGGATCCAAGCCTTTGAGCTGGCCTTGCAGCTGCGCCGATTGGAAGCTGACCCGTATAGCATGAGCATGGCGGCCGGTCTGAGTCCTGCACTCACCGATGCCGAGCTCAGCGCTCTGCTCGTCCTTATGCAGCAGGCGCAACAGCAGATTCTTCAAGGCCAAAAATGGCTGCACCTGAGCCCCGACAATCTTCAGAAAAACCTCGCAGGACACGGCCGCACCCGGGCCTTTATGTTTCTGCGCGTGCTTCAGCTCCTGCGCAGCATGCAGGTTTATCCAGCCGCGACCCAGGAGGCCTTTGAGCCCGTTCCCCTGTTTGATCGGGAAGAACGTCGTCGCGATGCGCAGGGAGCCTGGAAAACAGTTTTCCGTCCGGCGCCGATGGCGGCAGAGTTATTGCTTGGCTATGGGGAGCCTTACGCCGAACTGGCTCGATTGCTGGATGGCAAGCCGCGCGTGCATCGTCTGCTCGGCCGCAGTCAGCCTTTGCCTTTACGGCCTTCGGTCTGGCTCGACCTCGTCCAGCTTGAACAGTACGTGTTTCTGCAGCTGCAGAAGGCCACGATCTGGGAAAAAAGCGGCTTTCGCTGGGATGCCGTCTTCGGGCGATCCTTTGAGAATATGTTTAACGGTTTAACGCTGCCCGTTCCGCGCGAAGTGCCGGAAAATTGGAGCCCATTTAGGCAAAAGATGCGGCTGCTCACCAAAGTCGGCAGAAAGCTGATGGATCACGGCGTTCTGAAAAATCCGCAGGAACTTGATTACCTCGCGGTGGAAGCGGAAAGCGATCCTTTGCTCGTGGTCTGGCAGATGAACGATACCGAGCAGCGCGAAAGCGAAATGAAAGCCTATGAGCAAAGGTGCGCGCGCTACTTCCGTGAGCACACGATGGAGCCCGTGATTAAAAAAATCACACCGATCCTCGTGCCTTCAAGCGGCATGTCCGCGGAAGCCGCTCTCCAGCTCTGGCGGGAACTCGATGAAGTCGAGCGCGCGCAGCCGATCGGTTACATGGCGGTCGAGGGCAATCTGCTGCTGAGTTATACCAGCCTCTTTTATGAATGGTCGCTTCGGCAGAAAGCAGGCGATATCCTGCGGCTCCCGGGCTGGCTGGCGGAAAGCGCGGCCGTCCATGAACTCAACGCGCCGAAGAAAAGCCTCGCGGATCGCGTGCAGGCCTTTGCGCGCATCATCAACGATCATTCCACCTATGCTCGCGATATGGAAACTCTGCCCAGGGCCAGCCTCGCAGCGCCGGTGTCCTGGCGTCAGCGCGAGGTTCTGGAATTTCTGGCCTCGCACAGCCTGAAGAGTCATCTGACCCGCGATGCCGCTGAAGTTGATGAAAGCTCGCGTCGCGCAGCACCGGCCCGTCCCCTGGCTCCGCCTGCGGTTGCGGCTGTGGCGGCCACGCGTAAAGCGATTCCCGACAGCGATCTAAGGCGTCAGGCCAACGAAGAGCTGCAGAAGATGCGCGACAAGGACCCGAAGCGTTATCAGCTTCTCAAGCAGCTCTACCTGGATAATCTCGAGCTGGAAAAAAAGCAGATTATTCTGGAAATGAAAGAACGCATGCAGCCCCAGGCTTTTGATGATCACCTGAAATACAGTCTCGTCAAATACATGGTGGAGAATCCGCGGAGCTGGCAGATGGGTGAGAACGCGGCGCTTTGAATCAAGCGCTCTGCAGGTAGCCATTCACGATGGCGAGCAGCTGCTCTTTCTGCACGGGTTTCACCAAAAAAGCATTCACGCCCAAATCCTTGGCCTGAGTCAGGGCGTCGGAGCCTGTTTCAGTCGTCAGCATGCAGATGGGAATATGCTGGTAGGCCTTGATCTTCTTGATTTCGGCGATCATCTCGAGACCGCTCATCCAGGGCATGTTGATGTCGCTGAAGATCAAACCGACATCAGGATGGTCGTTGAGCTTGCTCAATCCGTCTTTGCCGTCACCGGCTTCGATCACGTTCAGGTTCAATCCCGCTAGATGGCTGACAACCAGCCGGCGAGCCGTAACGGAATCGTCGACCACAAGGATTTTTTTGCTCATCGTTTTCTTATCCATGCCTGGTTGTTGTTTTATGATACCAGTTTAGTCGCTCAGATCAAGGGTCTTAGTCGCTGAAAGAAGCCCGACGCAGAGCCGTGTAACGGCCATCCGCAGCCAACGCATAGCCCTTCAATTCGCGATTCATTACGGCCACCTGATCGTCATGCCACAGCACGATATAAGGCAGATCCTTATCCAGAAGTTCCTGCACGTCCTGGTAAACGGCTCGTCTTTGTTCCGGGCTCCGGCTTATTTTACCCTTTTCAAGGAGCGCGTCCAATTTTGGATTATTGTACCAGCCGCGATTCATTCCACGAGGAGGCGTATTCAGGCTGAAAAAAGCCTCACGCAAAACATCGGCATCATTCGCCGATGTCCAGTCAAGGCTCCAAAGCTGAAGACGTCCGGCGGCAGCATCTTCATCCAGACTCTTCGATTCCATCGGCTCGATCACGAGTCTTATTCCGATTTTTTTAAGCTGCGCGGCCATGGCTTTGGCAATCCGGATCTGATCGACGTCGGCGTTGGTTTTAAAGCTCAGTTCCATGCGCACGCCGCGCTTTCGTTTAAAGCCTGCCTCATCGAGGATCTTTTCCGCTTTCCCGGGATCGTAGGGGCGAGGACTCACAGGCGTTGCCAGACCACCCAGGACAAGGTCGATGATGGGTTTGCGATCGAGCGCCAGGGCTATGGCTTCCCGCACGGCGGCATTTCCGGCAAGGGGATCGCGAAAATTGAAAGCGATGGAACGCGTGCGGAGACCCGGACCTTTCATCACGGTGAGCTGCGGATTCTTCGCAAGGTCTTTGAGTGCAGCGGCCGGGATGCTGTTTTGCAGAAGGTCAATGTCCCCTTTTTGCAGCATGGCGAAGCGGGCTTTCTCGTTCGGTGCTATGTGGAATTCAATATGCGTGAATGCGGATGGACCCGAGAAGGTTTCATGCGGGTTTTTTTCCAGAATGATACGCTCACCATCACGACGGCTGATGAAATAGGGACCACAGACGGGCGCATTGAGGAAATCTATGCTTGCTTGTCCGGCGAGCTTTGCAGGAAGAATACCTAAGGCAAGTTTACTGATGAAGCCGGCATCCGCTTCCTTCAGAGTGAAAACGATCGTCTGGGCCTGGGCATGCACATCGCTCAGAGCGTGGAAGGAAGCGGCTTCTGCGAACGATGCATGGGTCAGCAAAGATTTATATGTGGCGACGACATCCGCGGCCGTGAGGGGACTTCCATCGCTGAATTTCACGTCGTCCTTCAGCTTGACCTCAAGAACTTGAGGCGATGTCCACACCGGCTCCTGAGCTGCGATCCCGGGCACAGCATGACCTTCCGCATCGACGTTCATCAGACGGCAGTGAATGAGATCAGCCATGGACCGGAAATTTGCGTCCACCATTTGGCGTGGATCGAAGCTACGGATGGAGTTGTCCAGTCCCACATGAATGCGCGTGCGCGGGGCGGCCTCCAAGGGGCTTCCGGGCTGGACAGCGCTGAGGGCAATCCCACACAATGTGAGGGTTCCAGCACAAATCGGGCTCCTCCGCATATTTACCTCTTCGCAGTTGCTGGACTCCAGCCTATACTACACAAATTGGCAAAACTAAGGGAGAATTTGTCATTTGCATCGGTTGAGCTGGGAACAAATAGCCCTTGTGATGGGATGCCCCAGGGTCGTATAATTTCCGGTAACGCTTGAAGAAAATGCATTCACGGGCTCAGCCTGTAAAGAAGAGCTCAAGTTTTCTCCCCAAATGTTCGATGATTACCCTTGACGAGAGGCGGCCTGCTAAGGCAGAGGATATTGTACACAAGGATTGCCATTTCTCCGGAAGGGTTCCAAGAACCCGTGCAAGCCCCTTCAAAAGTAATGAGATAGCGTTCCGCCAGACAGATATCTGGACCTCCTCACTGCCCGGCAGTGTGCCATCAGACAGATGTTTGGTTCCCTAGTCGCTGACCGATAATCCCAGGGTTTTTACACCAGGATTTCGGACTCATGGCCCGGCGTGGCATGGATCCTGATTTTCGTACTGCATGTACCCCAATTATTTTTTTCAATACCCGCAGACCTAGGCGGGTCCTCGATTATAACGTTTGGAGATAGAATCGAATGGCGGAAAAGGTGAAAGCAAAAAAGGCCAAGGCCCCAAGCAAGAAAGCCAGTCCCAAAGCTCGCAAGAGTGAAACCGCAGTGAAGCAGGAAGAGGAGACGGCTCCGGTGATCAAGCGCAACAAGACCGGTAAGATTCTCGCCAAATCCGCCCAGGAAAATGTCTCCGAAGAAATCGAGACGAACGAAGCTGAAGCCGATGATGATGATGCCGATGAACTGCCACCTTTGGAACAGAAGTTCACGGCCCCCGAATCCGCCATTGTCCGCGAAACGCCCAAAGCCCCAGCCTCTGTCGTCGCCCCAGTTCAGGATACCAGCGAACAGCTACGCGTGAAATTATCCAAGTCCCTTGTTCGCAAACTGCGTGAGCAGGCCGCGGATGAAGGCATTGGCCTGGATGAATTCGTGACCGAACTGCTGTCGGAAAGCGTTGTTCTGCGCGCCTGGGAAATCGTCGAGCGCAAGAATCAGATGAAAGGCGGTCAGCCGTCCATGGGCAACGGCCGCGGCAACGGTCCCAATGGTCCGCAGCAGAATCGCAACAACAACAACAACAACAATGGTCAAGGCCATCGTGGCAACAAAGGCCACCGTGGAATGAATCACAGTCGTTATCAAACGATCATGGAAGACAAAGGTGCTTTCATGGAATATGTGCGTGGGCAGGAACGTAACCGGCGGTAAGGAAATCCTTGGAACCGGCTCCCAAGGAAGCCGGTCTGTAGTGGAGGAGAGGTCTACTAAGAGACACTCACCTCCGTGCTACTAGTGCAGTCGAACAACACCACAGCACCACCTCCTTTCCTAAGCATTTAGCTTATAGGACCATTTCGAACCGCGGTTTATCCGCATGGCCAGAGGGTCCTATTTTTATTCTAGCATCATTTTTCTTAGGCTTGGAAGCTGACCGTATGACGTGGGTCGCTTTTTTTTTGGAGATTGCGACCTCGCGCGTCCTCATGGTTTTACGAAAAACTGATCGCGGTAGAACCGCAGTTCGTTGATGCTCTCCCGAATGTCATCGAGGGCTCTGTGTTGGTTGGTCTTGGCTGGTGCTGCAGGGCCACCCGGATACCAGCGTTTCACCAATTCCTTGATCGTACTGACGTCGATCATGCGGTAATGCAAATACTCATTCACACGCGGCATATGGTTCATCAGAAACATGCGATCCTGGGCAATGGAATTCCCGCAGAGTGGAGACTGGCGTGGACCAACATGCTGTTTCAAAAAATTCAGCACAGCATCTTCGGCTTCCTGCAAGGTCACCGTTGATGCCATGACGGATTCCCAGAGTCCGGATTTGGTATGATGTTCCTGATTCCAGGCGTCCATCTTCGCAAAAAGCTCGGCGGGCTGATGGATGATGAGCTGTGGTCCTTCTGCAACGATTTCGAGATCCTTATTGGTCAATAAAACGGCTACCTCAAGGACAACATCGGTTGCAGGATTCAGGCCCGACATTTCCATATCGACCCAGACCATCAGGTTGTCCTGTTTATCTGCCATGGCTCCTCCCTGGGGTTTCAACGCATTCATTGTCGTTGCGGCTGCATGGCAGGCTTGCCGCGTATTCTCGCCACGCGAGAGTCTTGACAATTTTTATCGATTTATCATGGTTCCGAATCTATCATAAGTCCACCCGCTAAGAAAGCAGGGAAGCCTTAACACTCTACCTGAGGAGCTTGAAAATCTCTATGGCGACGACCACCCAAACACAGACGCTCGCGAAAATGAAGCGTTGGTTCGCAGCGGCCTGCCTTATTCCAATTGGATTCATGAGCGGCCAACTGATGGCAGAGCCGGCTTTTAAAATCAACGGTAAAGCTTACACGGTCGAAGACCTCGCCAGAGACCATCAGGGCAAGTTCTACGAGATCGAGCAAAAGCGTTATGAATTGATTTCGGATCTGGCTCGCGAAAAGTATCTCGATGAGTTCTGGCAAGGTCTTGCCGACAAAGGCAAAGTCAGCGTGGAAAAGGCTCGCAACGATTACATTGATTCGCGCACCAAAGTTTCCGATGGCGAGATCAAAGAAGCGATGGATCAGTTCAAGGATTATCCTGCGCTGAAGGACAAGAGCGATGCTGAAAAAAAGAAGATGATCACCGATTATCTGAAGAGCAAGAAAGCTCAGGACGTGTTCCAGAGCATCCTTTCCGAAGGCATCGCGAAAAAGCAGCTTGAGATTCAGTATCCTGAACCCAAGGAGCCCGTCTTCAAGCTGGCCATCACCGACGCCGATCCTGTCAAATACGGTCCCAACGCTAAAGACACCAAACCCATGGGCTGCAATGGCAACGCCTGTCCCATCACCATCATCGAATACTCCGAATTCCAATGCCCCTTCTGTGAGCGCGTTCAGCCGACCGTCAAGCGCATCATGAAGGATTACCAAGGCAAGATCCGCTGGGCGGTTCGTGACTTCCCACTCGGCTTCCACAACCGCGCGAAGCCTGCCGCCATCGCCGCTCATTGCGCGAAGGATCAGGGCAAGTACTGGGAAATGTACGAAGAACTCTTCAAGAACCAGAAAAACCTGGGTGATGCGGACTTCAAAAAATACGCGCAGACCATCGGCCTGGACGTGAAGAAGTTTGATGAGTGCGTCGCCAACCCTGCGAAGAAGATCGAAATCATTGATAATAATACCCGTTCGGGTGAAAAAGTGGGCGTGACCGGAACCCCTGCTTACTTCGTCAATGGCCGTCGCCTGTCGGGCGCTCTGCCTTACGAGGAATTCAAGAAGGTCATCGACAGCGAACTCGCGAAAAAGTAAGGTTTTTTCGCCCTAGTTAGGCGTTTGGGCCTCAAGAAAATTACCCTCGAGCCGATAGTCTCCATGTCCATGGACCGTCGTGCGAGAGGGTTTTTTCATGTCCGCATCCGCTCAGCAGAACAGGGATAGTCGCAAGGTGAAGCGTGTACGGCTGGAAAGGCCGATGCGTGTGGTCATTTCGTCGATTGGTGCCCTCGTGCGCTATGAAACGACCGCCCGGGATATATCGCACACGGGCTTCTTCCTCGAATTCGATAGCCCCAACCGTTTCCCCTTCAATCAATCGAGCATCCTGGAAGTCTGGGCCGAACTGGAGCCGGACTGTGCCATCTTTTTTAACGGGAAGATGGCCCGCGTGGTCGGCAAGGAAAATGCAGTTGTGCAGGAAACGGAAGCCGGCATCGCTATCAAAATTGTGCAGATCGACCGCGATAATGAGAAAATTCTCCAGGATTTCATCAGCCGGAAGATTGATGGCAGTCCGGGGTCGGCCGCATGAAGGTGGCAAGCCTCAGCCTGACTTTGCTGGTTCTCACGACAGAAGCCATGGCGACCACCGCCGCCCGCTCCCCGGCCACCCCCCCGTCGTCGGGCGCTGCCACCCAGCAGATCGTTCCCCGCGATACGGTGCGTGCCGGCCAGGATATTGAACTCCGCAAGGTCCAGGCCATGCTCAGCCGTCAGGGCCCACCCCCCGAGAAAAAGTCCGGGTCCCGCCGGTAAGTTTCAGCCTGTAATCCCCGCTCCACAGCCTTTCAGGGTTTTTCTGGACGCAGCCTGCCGAATTGTTTAGAGTTAATGGTATGCAAGAATCCCCCGGCGGATAGGAAGAAAGAGGGCAGCAATGGACTGGAAAGCCATCAAAATACCAGACGGCAGTAAGCTTTTCAAAATTCACCGTTTCAATTTTCTCCACCAAGGCGTCAACTATCTCTTCGAGATTAACGAATTGGGCCCCAATATGTGGATTGGTCATGGCGAGCACGCCACGGACCAGAGCAGTGTGATTCCCACCGTCAACGGCGTGAGTCTTGAAGAAACACTCAATAAGTTGATCAGTCAGGTCAACAAACGCGGATGAGGGCCGGCCGTGAAGCTCGGAATTGAAGTTCTGGCAGCCGCCCCCAAAGCGGCTCAAGCCTGGGGCCGTTGTGCCCTTCTATGCAATCAAGCCTCCGTCACCCAAAATTTCAAAAGCTCCTGGGATCTTCTGCGCGATCTTCTGGGTACCCGACTCGTGGCTTTCTTTGGACCGCAGCATGGCTTTCATGCGACGGTGCAGGATAACATGATTGAAACCGGACATCATAACGCCGGTCCCTTCGGCCTTCCTGTCTATAGCCTTTACTCGGAAACGCGCGAGCCGCGCCCGGAAATGCTGGATGGCGTCGATACCATCATCATCGACCTGCAGATCGTGGGCTGCCGTGTTTATACCTTCAAATACACCATAGCCGGCTGCCTGCGCATGGCCAAAAAATTGGGCAAACGCGTGGTCGTCCTGGATCGTCCCAATCCTTTGGCGGGTGAAGCCATGGAAGGGCGCGTGCTGGATCTCGAAGCCAAATCCTTTGTCGGCGAATATGCGATTCCTTTGCGTCATGGACTGAGCGTCGCGGAATCCGCGCGCTGCTTCAATACCGAGATCGGCGCCGAGCTTGAGATCATTCCCATGGGAGGCTGGAATCCCAAGGCCTACTGGGGTGAACATTCCAAGCACTGGATCCTGACCTCGCCGAACCTGCCGACGGTGGATTCTGTTTACGTGTATCCCGCCACCGTTATGCTGGAAGGCACCAACCTTTCCGAAGGTCGCGGCACGGGCTTGCCTTTCCAATTCGTGGGCGCGCCCTATATCAAAGACGGGGCCCAGTATGCAGCGCGGGTGAATGATTACTATCGCAGCGCCGGCGTTTTCCTGAGGCCCGCCGAATTCCAACCGACTTCGCAGAAGTGGGCGGGTGACGTCTGCCGTGGATTTCAGATCCACGTCCTCGATCCCCATCACATTCATACATTCCCGCTCGGCCTTGCCATCATGAAGGCCGCCATGGACCTTGCCCCTCAGGGTTTTGCCTGGAAGGGTCCGGGTTACGAGTATGACTTCACGAATCTGCCGATCAACTTGATCCTGGGTCATCTGAAAGCGCATGTACACATTGAAAAGAACTTCAGCGTGAAAGATCCCTTCTGGTCGGAAGGCCTCGCGGAATGTCAAAAGAAGGCCGAAGCGCTTTTGATGTACCCGCGCGCTCTGAAGCCGATGCTCGTGGAATGAATGGATCCCGATCTCATAAAAAGAAGAGGCATTCGCCGACGAGCGAGTGCCTTTTTTTTATGCCCTAGCGGATCGCATGAGCATTCAAGAAGACTATCATGAAACCCACAATGACCAAAACGAACATGCCGATGAAAAAGAGCAGATCCGCGACCCTTTCCAGCCTTCGATCATTGTTGTGGCGCAAGGATAAATAGGAACACAGAGAAGCGATGATAAAGATCAAAGCGTCGACGCTGATCATTTCATCCGCATACGAGGCGACATCGGATTTCATCACATGGAAAAGGGTGATCACGGTGATGCAGACGCCGACCATCGTGCTGGAGCCGGAGAAGACATGATGGGCGATGAACGCGCGCTGCGAAAAGGGATCCTTGATGGGCTTCATAGGCATAGGCGCAGGTTCCTCGGCAGGATGGACTTTTCACCAGACTTAGCCTGAATGATGAAAGTCACTCTGTCAAACGCCAGATGAAGGGCAGGTGAGGAGACCTGCCGTCAATCAGGGACGACCTGCCGTGACAGGCACAACGTTGGTCAGGCTTTGGAATTGCTCGGTCACCCGGAGGCTGGTGAAGTCCTTATCCAGCCGGGCTGTTTGCTGCAGGCGGGGATCCAGGCCAATGGCGGCCTTGAGCGAGCCCAGGGCTTCATTGGTGCGGCCGAGGATCGCCAGGACGCAGGCTTCATTATAACGGGCCGTGGCGTCCTGAGGGTCGATTTTGGACGCCTCATTGAAGGTGGCCAGAGCCTTGTCCAGCTGATGCATGCGGTAATAGGTCAAACCCAGGCCATTCAGAAACTCACTGCGCTCAGGATCGAGCAGGATGGCGGCTGAGAAGGACTCAATGGCTCTTTCATGCAAAGAGAGGCGCTCGGAGAGGACTTCCCCCTGCAGGGCATAGAGATAGCTCGTACCGGACAAGGCCGGCCGCAGATCATCGAGCAAGGCCACGAAATCCATCAGACGCTGATTGCGTTCGTAGGCTTTGTGGGAGAAGGCCACCCACTCCAAAGGATTTTTGGCCGCGCTGATCGCCTCGGCAAAGAGCCGGCGGGCCTCGTCATACTTCTTCCCATGTTCCAGCTGCAAACGGGCCAGATGTGCCTTGATCATCACCGTTCGGGCCTGATCCAGACCCTCGTAAGTCAGAACATTGGCCAGGATCTTCTGAGCCTCGTTGGGCTTGTTCAGATGCGTATAGAGAATGATGGCATCGTTGATGAAAACTTCGGTCAGCTGCGGCTGGGTCTTTTGCAGCTGCGCATAGATCTGGTGTGCTTCCTGATATTTCTGATTATCGCTCAGCGCGATCGCAAGGCTCAGATCAAAAAGATGATGGGGATAGCGTTCACGCCAGCTGCGCAGATCCCCGATCAGAGTATCGCCGGTCGTATGCGATTGCATGGTCGCGATCACATAGGGGATCACAATATTCTGGGCCGTGGCATCTTTTTTCAGGCTGCGCTCGAAATGCTTGAGCACTGTGGATTCCGGGCTTTGACCGGTCAAGAGCTGACCACGCATGAAGTCCACGCGCCATGACTGCCGCACGGGAATCTTGCCGTCACCTTCCAGAACGGACAGCGCGTTCTCGGTATACCCCATCAGGTCGAGGACCTGAGCCGAGACGATGTAACCATATTCCTCGTGCGGGCTTAATTCCACCGCCTGCTGCCCCAGCTCGGAAGCCTGCTTCAGATAGCGCAGCTGCGAGGGGCTTTGTTTGAATGCCTTCAGATAGAGTTCCGCCAGAAGATAATGCCCATAGGCGGAATAGGGATTCTGCTGGACCAGACGCGCCGCAGACCTTTCCAGCCTATCGAGCTGATCCACTTCACCGAGCCAGACCAATTCTTCAAGGTTTTTTTCCGGGGTGACTGCGGGGGGGCTGGAGGGATTCGTCGAGGCGGCTTGAGACAAGCTGGGGAGGAGCATGAGGGCTGAAGCCAGGAAAATCCTGCCGTACCCGCCGCCGCCCGATTTCGAGCTAGATTCACGGCACTTCTTGATGCCAGATCCTGGTATCCGTTCCCAACTCATAACCACCTCAGTAGTCTTTTGCCAAATTCTCCAAATATCTCTTCGGCGCTTTTGTCTTTTCTTTGAGTCTTTTTTGAAGATTCGGCCCGATGGCCAAATATATCCAATAAAATCAATTTATTACATTCTGTAAGAATCCCGCCGCAAGGCCCCGGGTGGGCCGCTTTTTGCCTGGCGCCTAAACAAAATTTCCTAGCTGTCGATAGGGACTCCTAGGAGAAGCAGAACATGCGGGACTGGAAGAAAATGTTGCAATACGCTCTATGGCCCATCTTGAGTCTGGCGTTTTATTTTGCGTTGAATGCCGAACGGAGCGTAGTCAGTCGGGATGGTCAGAAGCCCTTCAACTTCATGACCCTCAAGGCTATCGGCGATCGTGAATCTCCGGCCATGACCCGCCCGGGTCCAGGTCAGGATCTTTCAGATCGACTCGAAGTTTCCGATTCGCTTCTGATCGATTCGATCATCACCATCGTGCAGAACTACTATGTGGACGAGCCGCGGGTGGAAAACCGGCAGCTCATGGAATCCACGCTGCGTTCTTTGCACGAGACGGATGTCGCTGTGCTGAGCAGCATGAGCGATCGATCGCTGCGACTCACCAAAGGCAATGACTCCATAGGTTTCCGCTTCAGCGGACGCTACACCTATGATGATCTGATGCGCGATGCGCTGCGGACGAGTCAGTTCCTGGAACGACAAAGGCCGCGGGATAAAAGCAAAAAGACTCCCAATGGCGCCTTTCAATTTCTATCAGCCATGCTTGCGAGCCTGGATCCCCACAGCAATCTTTTGACTCCCGATGAATATCGCGACCTGCGTCAGGGCACGGAAGGTTCCTTCGGTGGACTCGGTGTGGTCGTTGGGATTCAGGATGATGTCCTGACCGTGATCAAGCCCTTGCCGAAAAGCCCGGCAGCCCGGGCCGGGGTCTCGAAGTTTGATCGCATCATGCAGATTGATGGCAAAAGCACCTTCGGAACCACGCTGGATGACCTTGTTCAGTACATGCGCGGTGAACCCGGAACCAAGGTGAATCTTTTCGTTCTGCGGGAAGGGGATTTTGCGCCGCGTCGCCTGTCCCTGACGCGTGAGATCATTCAGGTCGATTCCGTGGAATCCAAGCTTATACCGACCGATAAAGGCAAGATCCTTTACTCCTATATCGACAGCTTTTCCTCACGGACCGCCGTGGAGCTGCGGGATGCCATGATCAAGGCGCAGCGTGATGCGGATCCTTTGGCTGGTGTGATTCTGGACATGCGCGGCAATCCCGGCGGTCTTCTGGATCAGGCGGTGAAGGTTGCTGACCTCTTTATTGATGAGGGCCGCATCCTGTCCACCCAGGGCCGCACGCGTGAATACGAAATGGCCAAGAATAATCTTTATCGCTTTGATTATCCGCTCGTGATCCTGACCAACGGGGATACAGCGTCTGCGAGTGAAATCGTGGCCGGTGCCTTGCGGGATCATGGCCGCGCCCTTGTGATCGGCGAGCCGAGTTTCGGCAAGGGTTCGGTGCAGACCGTCTTTGAACTTCCTGGTGAGCAGGCTCTGAAACTCACGATAGCCCGTTACTATACGCCCAAGGGTATTTCGATTCAGAATACCGGCATCATGCCTGACATCTGGCTCCAGCCCGTGCACAAGGGCAAGGAGAACTGGAACCTTCTTGGTGAATATCGCTATAAGAGCGAGCGTTATCTCGATCACAGCCTTGATCCTGGTAAAGCCCGCGTCGCCAATCAGAATGAAGAATGGAAAGCCTTCTACCTTCTGCCGGAGGCTGCCCAAGCTGCCAGCAAGGTTCCACCGAAGGACATTCCTCTCGACTTCGCGCAAAGGCTTCTGACCGAACTCGCCATGCGTGACGGTGTGCCCATGCCGAAGGAAAGACTTCGTTCCAGTTACTGGAAAGCCAGCGCCTCGCAGTTTCTGCGTGAGAATCTGGAGCGCCTCGACAGCAGCACCGCGCAGTGGCTGGAAAAATCCAATGTGGATTGGTCGGAAAGCACCCAGGAGCGCCTCGCCTTCGATCCGCGTCGCACCAAATTCACCGTGGATCTGGATGATCGTTTTCAAATACAGGAAGGCCAGCCGGCTCTTATCCCATGGCGCGTCAAGAACCTGGGCAAGGAAGCGATCACCCGCCTCTCGGTATTTGTCACGAGCAATCGCAGTAACCTCGGAACCTCCGAAGTTTTGATTGGAAGAATTGAACCCGGTGAAGAGCAGCGCGGCGTCGTGCGCTATGAAGTCAAGGCCACGGCCAAGGACGGTCCGGTAAGAATCCGTGTGGGCCTTGCGCGCAGCGGTGGTCCCCTGACCAATCTGGAGCGTCATCTGATTGTGGAGATCAAGGAAGGGGAAGTGCCTCGCTTTGATATCGCCATGAAGTTGACCCAGGAAACCGGCGGTAAAGCGGAAGGCGTATTGGAAGCAGGCGAGCAGGCTCGTTTGGAAGTGACGATTCGCAATAATTCCCAGGTGACAGCCAGCATGGTCGAAGCCAAGGTCGCAAACCTTGCCGGCAAGCAGATCAGGCTGGATGAAAGAAAACTGAAAGTGGGTCCTGTCGAGCCGGGAGAAGTGCGCGTGATCCGCGTGCCGATTCAGGCCTCGTTGGAACTGACGTCCGAGCAATTGCAGGTGGGTGTTTCCGTCGTGAGTCGCGAGCAGATGGAAGCGAGCAAATCTCACTTCTTTATCAGCGGAAGCCCCGTCCCGCGCGTATCCAAGTCGAACGTGAATACAGGAAGAACTCCATGGACGGAAAATTGAACATTCTGCTCGTCATCGGCAAGAGTCAAAACCTAAGGGCCTTTGACCTTCTGGAGCCTTTGGCAGAAGTTCATGCTGTTCGTGCCGCCACCTTCCTGCATGCCTTGCGCAAAACGATTTACACCTCGAAGCTCGCCCTCCAAAGTTTCCTTGAAGACCAGCATCTGCCGGGCTATATGCTCGGCCTTGAAGATGAGCTGGCCCGTGCGGACCTTGTGATTGCCTCTGGATTTATCGATCAGTCCACGCAGCAGGCGCTGCGGTATTGCCATCAGCATCAGAAGCCGCTCTTGATCTTTTCAAGTGACCCCATGGATCTGAAATGGGCCATGGATCATGATCAGCCCGCTTTGGACGATCTTTTGAAATGCGCGAGTGGATTTTTGGTTTATGGAGACGAGGCGGCGGAGTCGCTGCGCTTTATCGGTATTGATAGCGATCGCATTCAGTCTTTGGCACCGCGCATTCACACGCGACGCATGGATTTTCAGCCCCAGAATCGAGAGCGGTTCCGTCAGTATATCAAGATGCCGAATGATGTGTTTCTGATCAGCTGCTGTGATCCCCTTGCGCATGATACGGGAGCGCGGAATCTTCTGTTTGCGCTCAAGTATTTAACTGACCATAACCAGGAGATCGCCTCCCGGCTGCGGCTGCTGTTTACAGGCAGTGGGCAGAACAAGGAGGCCCTGAAATACCTCGCTGTGGATCTTGGTCTGGCCCGTCAGCTGCTTTTCATCTCGCAGGATACCAGCCCCTTTCAAAAGGATCTTTATAGTGCCACGGACCTTGCCATCTCGTGGATCCATCAGTCGGATATGGAGAGCGCTCATGCCTCCTTCTGGATCCTCGAAGCCATGGCCTGCGGCGCGCGTCCCCTGGTGAGCGCCCATCATCCTTTGGCCGAGGCCCTGGCCCCCATCTTTGCGGTCGAGCAGAACGATTATGGGACACTGGCTGCCGAGCTGCAGAAGGTTTATGAAGAGCGCGAGCTGCCCGCCTATGGTCGTCAGGCTCTGGTCGAACAATGCCGCTATCAGTTCGATGCGGCGGATACAGCCCCGATCGTCGAAGCCTTTATTCAAAAGCTCGCCTCCAAGACCCCACAGGGGACTTTTGGTGGACTCAATCAGGACTTTTACATACTCCTGGCTCGTTTGAAGCGAGAAGCCTCAGACGCCAGCCTGGACGAATTGGTGCCGCTCATTGATGAGGGTCTTCAGACCTGGGCCTGGCATCCGGAATTCCGGGCGCAGCTCCAGCTCTTCAAAGGGCATCTCCTTCTGAAGAACAACGACCTTGATGGCGCGATGAACTGCTTTGAACTTTGCACCGCGGATGAGTGCGTCCACCGTGAGGCCTACCTTGGTCTGGCCCGTATTGCCTATCTGACATATGCAAGTGAAGAGGCGCTGTCCTTTTATCGGAAGGCCCTGGCCATCAAACCCAATGACCCGGAATCCATGGCGGGACTGGGTCAGGTCTATCGCAAAACCGGCATGCCGGATGACGCCGTCTATTGGCTCGGCCGCAGCCTGAGCGTCGATATCGAAAATCAGTCCACGCTCTATGCTTTAACGCAGGCCTGCCTGGAATGTGTTGATATGGATCGCGCCATTGATGTTCTGGAGCAGCTGATCAGTATCATCGGGGAAAAAGGACCGGTGGTGATGGCTCTGGGGCAGCTCTATTACAAGGTCGGGGAGTGTGAGAAGGGTCGGCTTTTAGTCGATCAGGCTTTGCTCCTGAGCGATCAAAAGCCGTTCAAAACAATCAAGATCTCAAACGCTGGTTGAACCGAATCCACCCTGGCGCTGACCGCCGACGGGAAGTTCCAGACGTCCAACAAGGTTGAGCGCCATCTGGGCGATGCGATCGCCCTTCTGGATCGTAAAGGGCTCGCGGCCGAGATTCAGCAGCAAAACCCCTATTTCTTCACGATAATCCGCATCAATCGTGCCCACACCGTTGGCCAGTGTAATGGCATTCTTGCGAGCCAGACCCGAGCGAGCCCGGATCTGCAGTTCGGGGATGAATCCCGTGGGGACCTTGGACCATTCCACTTCGGAGATCCAAACGCCCGTAGGGACACAGGCCACCGTACCTGGCTCAATCACCAGACCTTCACGCGCCACCAGATCGGCGGCAGCGCTGTGTTCGGTCATATAACGCGGTGTGCATTCTTCATGAAAGCGAAACTGGAACATGACTCACCCTTAAACGGTGGGACGTTTGCCCAATGCATCCTTGCGACTCAGCTTGATTTTGCCTTGGCGATCGACGTCGATCACTTTCACCAAAACCTGCTCGCCTTCGTTCACGATATCGGTCACGCGATCGACTTTACGGTTCTCAAGCTGCGAGATGTGCAGAAGACCTTCCAGGCCTGGGCGCAGCTCGACGAATGCTCCGAAGTCGACGACTTTTTTGATCGTACCGAGGTAGATCGCGCCCACTTCAGGATCGGCGGTGATGGCGCGAATGGCTTGTTTCGCGCGTTCAGCCGATGCTCCGTCCGGAGCCATGATGTTGACGATACCGTTGTCGCTGATATCGATCTTGACCTGCAGGTCCGCCACCAGTTTCTTGATGGTTTTGCCGCCGGGACCGATAAGGTCGCGGATCTTGTCTTCCTTGATTTTGATTTCAAAGATCTGCGGTGCCCACTGGCTCAGTTCCGCAGGCTCGTTGATCGTCGCCACCAGTTTTTTCAGGATGAACTGACGACCTTCTTTCGCCTGGGCCAGAGCTTCGGCGAGGATCTTCTTATTCAGACCCGAGATCTTGATATCCATCTGGAGAGCGGTGATACCTTCCTGGCCGCCAGTGACTTTAAAGTCCATGTCGCCGAGGTGATCTTCATCGCCGAGGATATCGGAAAGGACAGCGTACTTGTCACCTTCCATCACGAGGCCCATGGCAATACCGGCCACAGGTTGCTTGATGGGCACACCGGCGTCGAGCAAAGCCATGGTGCCTGCGCACACAGTGGCCATCGACGACGAACCGTTGGATTCCAGAACTTCGGAAACCAGACGGATGGTGTAGTTGAACTTGTTGGTTTCGGGCAGGACCGCTTCCAAAGCTTTATAAGCCAAGGCACCGTGACCCACTTCGCGACGACCAGGAGCACGCATAGGTTTCGCTTCACCGACCGAGAAGGGCGGGAAGTTATAGTGAAGCATGAAAGCTTTTTTGAAGTTGGCTTGCAGGATGGAATCCATCCGCTGCTCATCATCCGCCGAACCCAGAGTGACAGTGGCCAAAGCCTGAGTTTCACCGCGGGTGAAGAGAGCCGAACCGTGCGTTCTTTTCAGAACTTTGGTTTCGCAGGTGATCTGACGAATATCCGTGAACGAACGGCCGTCGATCCGCTTGCGATCATCCAGGATCATGTTGCGCATGGAAACGTAAATCAGTTTCTCATAAGCAGCGGCTAAAGCCTTGCCGCGAGCGCTGTCACCGTCAGGATTGAGTTCAGTGACGATCTTATCTTTCAGCGCTTTCAGGCCTTTGACGCGGGCTTGCTTTTCACGAATCTGCAGAGCTTCGCGGGCGTGGCCTTCGAGGTGCTGCACTTCGGGATAAACAGTATCAGCCAGCGTGTTCCCGGTCAGGGTGCGCTTGGGTTTGCCGATTTCTTTCTGAACTTCCTTCTGCATCTCGAAGAGCGGCCTCATGGCATCATGAGCAAAGGTGATCGCTTCGATCATCTCGTCTTCGGAAAGGAAGTTCGCGGCCGCTTCCACCATCAGAACAGCGTCTGGATTGGCGGCGAGCGTCAGGTCGAGGTCGCCCTCTTCACCCAAAACGGGATCGAGGACGAGTTGGCCGTCTTTCTTGCCAACGCGAATAGAGGCCACAGGGCCATTGAAAGGAATATCACTGATCATCAAAGCTGTACTGGCACCGACCATAGCCAAAGGCGCAGGGTGATGCAAAGGATCCACCGACATCACGGTGCAGACAACTTGAGTTTCGCAGAGGAATTCTTCAGGAAAGCTGGGGCGAAGAGGGCGGTCGATTACGCGGGCTGTCAGGACTTCGGCTTCACTGGGCTTGGTTTCCCTTTTCACGAATCCACCGGGGATCCGTCCGGCCGCATAAAACTTTTCAATGTAGTCGACGCTTAGCGGGAAGAAGTCCTGTCCTTCCTTCGGGGCCTCTGAAGCACAGACAGTCACAAGGACCTGAGTGTCGCCACAGCTGACCATGACGGAGCCATTGGCTTGTTTCGCAAACTTTTGGAATTCGAAACATATGGTTTTGTCGCCGACTTTGGCTTCCTTGATTAGGGACATCTTAAGAAAACTCCGAAAAAGATTGGCAGCCCGCCAAATTAAAAAACGTCTTTACCTTTGCCAACAGTATCAAGTTACTGGCGAGAGATAAAGACGCTTTGTGATTTGGTATGTATTATTTGCGCAGGCCAAGTTCAGAAATGAGATTCTTGTAAGCGTTGGTATCTTTGTTCTTCAGGTAAGTCAGAAGACGTTTACGCTGACCAACGAGTTTCATCAGACCTAAACGGGAGTGATGATCTTTCTCATGCACTTTGAAGTGACCATTCAAGGTCTGCAGACGGCGAGTCAGCAAAGCGATTTGCACTTCTGGGGAAGCGGTGTCGCCGGGTTTCTTGGCGAATTTTTGAACGATTTCAGAGGTTTCAGCTTTGCTCAAAGCCATGTCATATCCTTCCTAACTGAGAGCTTATACGCGTTGAATCAGCATAGCCCCGGTTTTCGGGCGATGTAAGCAGGCAAACTACCTATAATGTGCGCACATTGCAAGCTTCGTCTTCTTACCGGGTACGGTTTTTCCAGTCTCATGGCGATTCTGGGCTTATTTTTAATGATTTCTCACAGAATTCCGATACTATTTTAGGAATTGACAAAACTCCGTTGTTTTGTCATAAAACGCCACTGCTACACGGTAATGATGACTTCCTATTGATAAGCTGTTGTTCCCCGCTGCGCTGGTTCCCTGACAAAATTTCTCGGTTTCGAGAAGGAGACGGTGATGACCTTTCCAGCCGGCTACAAAGTAGTCCATAAAACCCACGGGGTAGGCGAAATCCAAGGAGTTGAAAGTCTCACCTTGGGCGGTCAATCGCAGGATTATTACATCCTGAAGATATTGGCTACCGGATTAATGGTAAGATTTCCGAAAATCAATTCTCCTCAAGTGATTCGCGAACTCGTCAGTGATGACGACATTGCTCGTATTTTTGCCATTCTCGGTGAACCGCCGAAAACGTATTCCGCGATCTGGAACCGTCGGAAGAAGGAATTCACCGACAAGATTCGTTCGGGTTCCCTGTTTGAAATCGCGGAAGTGCTGCGTGATCTTTCCGGCAAGGATCGCTTGCGCCAGCCTTCGTACGGTGAGAAGGAAATGATCGACCGCGCCAAGGCTCGCCTTGTCAGTGAAATTTCCGCCGCCAAATGTCGCGTTCCCGGCGACGTCGAGCACGAACTCGACGAGGCTCTCGATTCAAAATCCCGAGCAAGTTCTTGATACCTTGCCCCCAGCCGTAGTATTCCAGGATCATGTCCGGAATGCTTGTTGACGAGGTTGGGCCCTAAATTATGCAAATCATCAATGTGATGGCTTCCAGTCTCGACGGCCGCATCGGCCTTCACGATCGTGAAGGTGATGCGGAACGTCAAACCGTGGGCCTTTCAGGCAATGCCGATCAGCGGCATCTGCGCCTGCAGATGGAAAGTTGCGATGCCATCATTGTGGGTGCGACCAGCATTCGTGCCAATGGCGAATGTCTCGATCATCCGGGACGCTTGGGGACCCCTCCCGCCTGGTATATCTTCGCCCAGAAACCTTTGCCGCCCGGTATCGCGTTCTGGAAGCAGACGCACATTCCGCGTTATCTGCTTTCCTCCACGCCATTGCCTCTTCCACAAGGCAGCGGCGTGACCAATCTCGTCTTCGGTACCGAAGACCCCGCGCTTTTTCTCCATTCGTTTCTTTTGCAAAAAAAGCATGAAGAATGCCTTTTGTTTGGCGGTGGTATCATCAACAATTGGTTTTATCGACAAGGGCTCGTCGATGAACTGCGCCTGACCCTGGCTCCGCTCTTCATTGGGCAATCCGCAGCGCCTTTTCTGATCGCTCCCGAACTTCCGCGCAAGGTCAAATTTTCCTTGCTTGCTTCCCACAGCGAGGAAAGTTTTGTAT
>NZ_DASTAT010000019.1 GCF_035712445.1 Oligoflexus sp.
AGAGATGCGCGCCGATTTCAAACTCATCAAAGACCGCCTGCCCCAGGCCAAACGCCTCATCCTCTGCACCAGCTGGTATCATTCCAGCCGCGCGCATTGGATCGCCGAGCGGGTCAACACCTTCGGCTATGAATTGAAATCCGTGCCGTCCCCTCGCCCCAAGATTTGGTATGCGAAGGAGCTGGATTTTCTCGCGGTTTACAATGAATACCTGAAGTGGGCCTTCTACCGGGCCCGCTATTGATGACCTATCTTCAGCCCAGGCTCTTGGCCATCATCTGCTCGACCATCGAACGGGGCACCATAGGTGGTTTCGTCAGCCACTGACCGCCATCGACGACCAGGGTATGGCCTGTAATATAAGACGCCGCTGATGAAGCCAGAAACACTGCGGCCATCCCGATCTCACTGGTTTCACCAAAGCGACGAAGAGGAATATCCTTCTTCATTTTCTCGCCCGTATCACCGGGTGCAAGCCGCTTCATGCCTTCCGTATCACCGATTGGTCCCGGCGCAATCCCGCAAACGCGGATGCCTTCCGGGCCCCATTCCGTGGCCAAATTCACGGTCAAGGCATCCACACCGGCCTTCGCCGCCGAGACATGCGCTTGGAAGGGCGTTCCCACGTAATGCAGCGTCGCAGAAATGTTAATGATAAGGCCATGGGTGTCGCGCAGATATTTATAACCGTAGCGACACATATTGAAGGTTCCGTTCAGATCAATATCCACGACCGTTTTAAAACCGTTGGGGCTCAAAACCTCAGGCGGGCACAGGAAGTTACCAGCCGCGCCGTTGACAAGGATATCTATTTTTCCCAGGGCATGAGCCGTGGCATCAAGAGCGGCCAGACACGCTTCGGGATTTCGGACATCACCACCTTTGAAGAAGGTCTTCACGCCCAGCTTGCTGAGTTCAGTGCAGGCTTTCTCCAGCACATCCTCACGCCGCCCCATCATCGCGATATCTGCGCCGTGGGATGCCAGGGCCTTGGCCACACCAAAATTGATGCCGCTGCCGCCGCCTGTGATAAATGCGACCTTGCCTTTCAGAATATCGGAGCGAAATGGAGAGATCGTCATAAGTATCCCTTTCTGCCTTGGATCGTGTGAGGGTTGCCTTGGAAAAGGAACACCATTCAGCGCGTGGCAGCAAGGGATTTTTCAGAGGTGTTAATGTGGCGAGAGGCGTCCACCTTGCAGACGTTCCAGATCCTGCCGCAGGCGCAGGCCCCAGGCGTCGCCCTTCAGGGGGTGTACAAGATAATACCTGTTCGCCTGAATAAATTCCGGCCCACCCTTATGAGGATTGATCGCCATGTCACAGGCCCAGTCCGGGACCAGCTCGGCAAGATCCACAAGGGGGTGATTCAGGGCTTTGACGAGCACATTGCTCATCACATCCTCGCCAAACACGAGGCCCAGGCCTGCGAGAGGTTTCCGATCCAGCCACCCCCGTCTTGCCCATTCCCTGAGTGTGACGCCCGCAATAATTTGAAAAGGACCACCGATAAAGCGGCGTCTGAAACCATTCATAATCGCCCGCAGACCCATGTCCCACCACCAGACCGGTTTCATCCGCTTCAGTTCCCATTTATGCTCCACCACCCCATTCACCTGGCGACGACGGAATCCAAAGGGAAAGATATCGGCGAGCAGCTGTATAAAATCCCGACCACGGAATTCAGCAAAGGTTCCCACCATGCCCTCTTTCGGCAAAAGGTCTGATTCAAAGATTCCGGCCAGATCCTTGCGATTGAAAAAGAGATCGGCGTCCACACGCAGAATATAATCAAACTCCATGGTGTTCCGCGCCAGATGCCGGAATGCAAAGAGCGTTCTATCCATGGCTCCACGAAAGCCCGAGGATCTTTCATTGCGAATGACTTCGAACGTCACACGTTCCCGCTCTGAAAATGCAGCCTGAAGACTTTGTCCTACAAAGCTAGGCGAGGCATCATCCAGTATAAGGACATGCACGTCATGGCTTTGCAAAATGTCGAGCAATTGCCTCAAGGTCTGTTGAGCAAAGGCTTTTTCCGCCTCATAAACCCCGAAAAAAACGCCGATTTTCATGAAGTCACCTGGTTGCAAAGGTAAAGTCTTAGAGGCACTCCATAGCATGATGCTTAATAATGGCTTGAATCGGCCTTGCCCAGTGACATCGGAACACGATTTTACGGGGATTTTTCTTTCATATTTTTACGGGTATGTTCTGCAGAAATTTTGATTCAACGAACAAAGAAGGTGGAGAATAGTCGAATTGTTTAGGGATCAATGAATTTGTCGGGTGGAATTAGGAATTCGACCCTTATAAAAGGCCTACTCCAAGCAGAACTCCAGTGGAGATGGAAATGACAATTGATCCCGAAAATTCCCCTCTTGAACGTCTTACTGTCCTCTCAAAAAGTGTCCATGATGCTATCGCGGAGATCTTCTCAATGGCCTACGCCCAGGTTCATAGCCAAATTCCTCAACCCTTACCTGACTCTGGACCGGAAGTCAGACTGGTTGAGAACATGCTGTGGATCAACCGCATCCTTGTGCCTCTCGCTTCGCGGCAAAAGACTTTGACCCTGATTCAGGCCTTCTTCCGAAGTCCAAGCCTGACGCTCTCCAAGGCCGAGATCGCTTCGGCTGTCTATGGTATCCAGAAGGATGCCAGCCCGAGGTATATTGAGGCGCAGGAAATCAATCTCACCAAGCTCCTGAGTCGTACGCGTTCGTTTCTTGAAGATTCGCTCGCGCATACCTATCAGACTCCACCCCTCGATTGGATCGTCTTTGACATCAAGACCCGAAGGTATCGTCTCTACAAAATAAGAACGGACCTTGGTGAGACTCACTGATCTCCAGCTGCTGGGTGAATAAGGGGAACAGGGAAGGTCCCCATGACATGAGGTTCATGATTCAGGACCAATTCACTTTGGCTTTCCGCCAGTAAAACGTCATCTGAAATTATTATATCCACGATGCAGGTGCGGAATGGTAAAGAGACATCTTAACCTAATGAAAATTTAGGCACGAAAGATATTGTCGTTATCGACGAGATCCAAAGGATTTCAGAACTTTTGAACGAGGTTCATCGCCTCATTGAAACCAAGAGGAGCGGCTTCTATTGACAGGCCGTAGTGCCAGAAAGCTCCGTCGGTCGGGAAGTAATTTACTTGCGGGACGAGCGTTACGCCTTTATGTTTCCCCTCACCTGGCAGGAACTTAATCAGTCTGGACAATTTAGTCTTGAACGCTATCTACCGAATTTGTCGGCCAGTGCTCCCGCCATAATCTCATTGCGAAGCTTTGAGATTTGGCTGGTGGTGAAGGCCGACAAATTCGGTAGACTCAGAGAAGGGCTCACTTTTTGGCGAACCAAACATCAGCAGGAAGTGGACTTCATCATAGGCGATGAGGTCGCGGTCGAAGTAAAAGTTCCAAACGAGTCAGCGACCGCGATCACAGCGGACTTAAAGCCTTGGGAGAGGAAAAGACCTGGAGACGCCGCATCATAGTCTCCCTTGATTCGCAGAAGATGCACTTCGATTCAGGCATTGAGCACCTATTCTGGCAAGACTTCGTGGAACAGTTATGGAAAGGCAAGATTGCCTAGGATGTGGGAAGAGAGACTCGCTGATCTCTAGAGTCCGGGTGAGTAAGCGGAACAAGAAAGGTTCCCATTACGTAAGCCTCATGACCTAAAACCGATTCTTCTTGGCTCTCCGCCAGGTTCCGAGCGAGAGCTTTTAATTGCTTAGCGACTTTAGCGGAGTCATCGGGGGACATCGTAAAGAACGCCGAGTAGAAATGCCGCTCATCGGCCGTATGTGTCTCCAAGCATTTCAGGGCATGATGCATGCCTTTCTTGTGGAGCTCACGAATATCGTAGGCATTCCCTGCATCGCCGATCTCCACAAAGCGAAGTTTGGAATCATGGCCGTCGGCAGAGCGTTCAATCCAGCCTATGCTTTGCAGATCATCGAGCATCTGCTGTAAGTCTTTTTCGGAAACTCCCAGTCGTTTCTGCAGCGCTTCGTTGGTTTTTATTTCCCCTTCGATTCCTAGAATGAGCTTAAGGATCAGGGGCTTTAGAGACCAGGAATTCAGCATTCGATGAGGCACTTCGGCCTTCAGAAACAAATGTTCTTCCCTGACTTTTCGAGCCGTCAGGTAATTGGGGTGATAAGGATCTCCGGGTGCCTCGATCTCAGACAAGGCCAGATTCAAAAAATAGCTTTCAACCGGCTCCGGTTTCTGCAGATTAAAAGAGATTTTGTAGATATTGGATTTGGAAAAGTGGGATTTGCGGGAAAGAACGGACGATAGGCAAGAGACAGGAACTTCCAAGTCCCTCGCAAACGCACGCATCGAGTAAAGTTCCTTCCTGGCACAACGCGCGTCCAACTCATGCTGAAGAATGTCGCGATAGTTTCGGATGGCAAGAAGGTCTCTATCGTGTTGCGTAAGCGCGGTCATGCATTAAGTCCCATGTGTGTGTCTTAAACGGATGTCGTACCAGACATTTCAAAAGACATTTCATCACGGAAAACATTGCGACCGTTCTGTATAATTTTTCATCAAGATGGAAGACGGAACTCACCCGTGTGTCTGTTGTCGTCACCCCGCGGGAGCGGAAAGCACTCAACGCACAAAACCCCTGGCGGATTTCTCCATCAGGGGTTTTGCTATTTTTAAGGCTGCACCGAGCTACTCTCCCACAGTTTAAACTGCAGTACCATCGCCGCTGAAGAGCTTGACTTCCGTGTTCGGGATGGGAAC
>NZ_DASTAT010000020.1 GCF_035712445.1 Oligoflexus sp.
GAAAAATCACACGATCCATCATGTCAGCATCCTGCCTGAAGCAACCTCTTCCCTGAGGCTGGTGCTGAACGATTGACGCTCCTTTGGCCTGACTGTAAATCCGGCAAATTGAAGAATTTTGTGCGAGGGTGAAACAGGACATTCAATTATACGCTAATACAGATGAAGGTTTCGGCAGGACGACAGGGAGGAGTTTCGGGGATCTAGGTTAAAAACTTTCCATCCTGAGCCTTCTTGAAAATCACGGTCCCAGACTTGTCCGGTATTCTTACCAGAGTCTCCGGCTTGTCGGTCAGGAACTCATCAACAGCCCTTTTGATGCCAGGCCAAGCACCGCTGGAATAATCGTGCACAATCATCGTGCCGCCTTTCGGCATACGCTCGTAAAAATATTCAAGCCCAGCCAAGGTTGGTCCGTAAAGATCGGCGTCGAGATGTACGAGCGCAAACGTTTCATTCTCAGGGACGTAGGAACTGCTTTCAGGGAAGAAACCAGGGCAGAAAACTACTTTTCGGGAATTGCCTAGGAATCGTTTCACCTGATCCAGGGACGTATCCTTGAATTCCGTCATCTTTACTTCGTTCTTCAGTTCAATTTTTACATCCTTGCTATCGAATCCCTCAAAGGTATCAAAAAGGTAAATCCGCCTGTCGGGGGCCAATTCGTGGAGCAGTTTAGCGGAATTTCCCTTATACACACCCAACTCTGCGATTGAACCAGGCACGTTTTTGTCCAGCATCTCTTCAACAGTCTGGATGAGAAAGAGAAGCCGCACGAGGTCAGCATCATTGTTTTTCCTATTTTTCTCATTCCAGTAAACGCGGCATTGGTCGAAGGTGATTGACTGCCGACTCACTGACTCGGGCAGGTGCTGCATGAGGTACGAATTGCTGCGATTGACGAAGGGCAACACAACCCGCTTCAAAAAGGAACGCAGGTTTCTTTTGGCAAAGGACAGCTTCATGGTTTTAACCTTTGTGAAAAGGTACACTAATAAACTATTGCGTCGGCTTCAAACTTTGGATTGTTATGCCTGGGCTAGCTAGCCGTAACGCATTGATATCGGTGCATCGCGGGTCAGCTGGATTAGGGCCTGGCTGAGATCGTCGAAACTCAGCTCGGCTGGGCGCGACTTGACGATGTAAATGCTGGGACCTCGCCCCTGAGGGAAAGCTCGTTCAGGTTGGCCCGGCAAATACATGCCCAAAACTGGTATGCCGAGGGCCGTCGCCACATGCAGCGGACCTGAATCATGGCCAATGAAAAGCTGGCTCTTCTCTATCAAAGCTGCCAGAGGTAAAAGATCATATCGGGCAGCGTCGGCATAAGCGGACTTCGGCAGTTCGGGCAGAGCCTTCGCCAGCTGCTTCAGTTCATGGTCGGTGCCAACCCAGAGCACATGATAGGCTTGACTTTCCAAGTACTGGGCGAAACGCCAGAGCAACTGAGGATCGGCACAGCGATCGAGCCGACCCGCAAAGGCATGGATCAAAGCAAGAGGCTTCGGAGGCAAGGGTTCCGTCCAGGACGGCAGTCTTTGCTTTTCCAGGCAGGAACGACTTTCCGCCGGTCGGGGCAGGAAGGGTGCGAAGCTCTTGGCCAAGGCTGCAATCACCGGCTCATCGCGCCTCGGTTTTGGGGTGACGGCCGAGAGAAAGAGTGAGTTCTTCTTACCCTTCCAGGCAACACGCTTCGGAATCCCTGCCAGTAGCAACGCCAGGGCAGCCTTCCATGATGTACTCGGCAAAATCGCCAGGACAAAGCGTTCACGGCGGACACGACGCAGGACTAGCACGAAGTTCCAAAAAGAGCCCTTGGGTCGCCCTGGGGCACTATCCCAAAATGGATCCGAAGCAAAGACCTGCTTGACACCGGGCATCAGTCGCGCCACCGAGGACGTGTAGTCCTTACACCAAACGCTAAGCTCGCTTTGTGGATCCGAGCTCAAGGCGGCAGCCAGTGCCGAAGTAAAAACAAGGTCACCGAGATTGTCGAAACAGACCAGCAAAACCTTACGCATGGACCTCACCACACTTTTCGCCTTTGTATAAGAGCCTTTGACTAACACTTCTGGCTCGTCCTGTCCACCTTTCCCTGTTCCAGGGAGTATGCATAAGAGCTCTTAGTGTTCAGGTGGATACGGCTTATTCACCATTTGTTACCTAGCGAAGAGGCGTGAAGCTACCGTTCACTCCCATGGAGGGGACTACTTCAGGCAGGATGATGACATGAAGAATCGCGTGATTTTTCAGGATCGGAATTTGTCGTCACTGGGTGGTCTGCTTTTGTTCAAGGAGCTGCTTGCCGGCATCCGGCTCGATGAGTGTGTTGACGAGGCCCTGCCTCCGCAGCATATAGCGTCCGGGGCTTCAGGATTTGATAAATTTCGTGCTCTTTTGCTGGGCTTTTTGAGCGGCGCGAAATGTCTGGAGGATATGGACTGCAGATGAAATCCCGAAAACTTACGAAGATAGTCGCCATAAGTCGTCGAGCCGACAAGAGTCCCATTGACTTCGAGGAACATGGGGTCGCTGCGAAGCTTATCCATATCCTCCAGACATTCCGCGCCGCTCAAAAAGCCCAACAAAAGAGCGCGAAATTTATCGAATCCTAAGGCGCCGGAGGCTATCCGCTGGCGAGGCAGTGCTTCGCCAACACGCTCGTCGAGCCGGATGCCGGCAAGCAGCTCCTTGAACAAAAGCAAACCACCGAGTGACGACAAATTCCGGTCCTGAAAAACCACGCGATCCATCATGTCAGCATCCTGCCTGAAGCAACCTCTTCCCTGAGGCTGGTGCTGAACGATTGACGCTCCTTTGGCCTGACTGTAAATCCGGCAAATTGAAGAATTTTACCCTAGGGTGAAACAGGAACTACGACTGTACGATAATGCAGATCAAGGTTTCGTCAGGACGACAGGGAGGAGTTTCGGGGATCTAGGTAGGTACCAAGCACAGAGGCCAAGGCAAAAAGCAAAAGAATTTTCTTTGGAAGACTTTTCATTTTAAAACCTTACGAAGGTCGTTTTTTTAACGTGGAAAGCTGCAATTAGCTTTCCCATCGCTGGTTCGATATACGAAGGCGCTATCATCCTGTCCCCACAGCGACCCAACACAGCCCCTCAACACAACGAAATCATTAATAAATCATATACATTTACCTTCTCCGCGTTCAATCCATGAATTTTTTTTCAGGACTTCGTCTTATTCCAGTCCTCCCGTTCGACTACAGGCGGAAAGGAAGGGGCTGCCCCATGCGCTGCGTTTGACGTTGTGCCAGGCCGAACATTAAAGGCAAAATCAACCCAAGCGTTCGAGCAGTGAGTGAGATGGCCATTTCACAGGTAACTACTGAGGAGAATCTATGGGTACCAGCATTAAAGTCCAAACCTGTCTGTGGTTCGATTCCGGTGCGGAGGTAGCGGCTGAGTTTTACGCGGGGCTTATCAAGAACTCCAAAGTCATAGAAATCATAAAGCGGGATGGAAAACCACTGACTGTCACCTTGAATCTTGCTGGGCACGAGGTCATGCTTCTCAACGGAGGGCCGATGTTTAAGCAAAGCGAGGCCGCGTCCATCATGGCTATCTGTGATGACAACGCCGATGCTGACCGTCTATGGAAAGCATTCATAGCAAACGGCGGAACAGAGTCCCACTGCGGTTGGCTTAAAGATCGGTGGAATGTCAGCTGGCAAATCGTCCCTGCAGCGTTCTTAAAGATGGCGTCCGATAAAAATCCTGACAAAGTTGCTCGCATGATGGAAGCCATGATGAGCATGAAACAGTTGGATATCGTCAAACTTCAAAAGGCTTTTGACGGAAAATAAAGCTCTGGCGCGGACACCGTCACGATGTGTGACGAGTTCGCGCCTTCTTTGTCAAAGCCCCCCGCCATCCACCGCCGATAAGGGCGGTGAGGCTCACCAGAACCACAGGCCACGAAAGGCCGGCTGAAGTCGCCAGATACTTGGGAAACCACTTGGGTTCCCATTTATCTTTGAACGCGCGGAGTCCACGAAAATTATAAAAATGCTCGCCGTGCTGATAGACGAGTGTTTCCAGATGAACCCAAGGCTGCGACATCAAACGCGCGTTCAGTCCAGCGAGCGGGGCCATTCCCAAATTAAACGTTCGAAAGCCCTGGTCCTTGCCCCACAGGATGATATCACACAAAAGACAGTCCATAATCCCATGCGGGGCTTCGGGCCGATAACGCATGAGATCGATGGAAAGCTCCTTTTTGTCGGCGGTCTGCCAGAGATTGGCAAAGGCTTCGATGCCCGAATCCCCACGTATGATCGCCAGCGGAAAGAGGCCGATGTAGTCCTCTTTAAAGGCCCCGATCGAAAAGCCTTTCTCCCGAGTTTTATGCTGGGCCAGCCACGCGTCGGATATTGATTTGAGTTCAGGCAGGATGGATTTGCTCTCGCTCGCCGGCAGGACGTCGAACCGAAACCCCATTTTCTCCATTCGATTCCGAGCATTCCGCAAATCCTTAAACTTGCGTCCTTCCAAATGAAAATCAGCCAGCTGAACGATGGCTTCTTCCCCGATCTTGGTCACATAAAATCCAGCATCAATATAACGGTGAAGACCAGCAGCATCCACCTGGTAGAAGACGGGACGCGCGGCATACGAATCACATACCGTACGAAATTGCCAAATCAACTCGGCGGTCTCCTCCTCGGGACCGACAGGATCCCCCATCGTGATCCAATGCCGTCCTTTGCGGGCAAACATAATAAAGGCACTGCCTGCAGGATTCAGCAAAAACTCCTTATCACCCGTAAAGGCCAGGTTTGACATCGTTCGGGACGACTTCTGCACGATGCTGCGTATAGTGTCATCGACACCGATCTGGAAAATGGGCCTCGGCTGCGAGGGATGAAGGAGCCAGGCCAGCCCTGCGATCAGCGAGGTCATGGCCGCGGCGAGACTCGCTCGAAAAGCACGCGGCGCACTGCCGCCGCCGGAAAACTGCCACCAAAGTTCGTTGGAATATTCCACATTGCGGTGAGCGAGGAAAGCAAGCCAGGCCGAAGCCACAACGGTGGCAACTATGGCCATGATCCACGCTGGGCTGAATCGTGCGGCGAGCATGGAGGATCTTCGATAGAAAAAACTCCGGCAAGGCAAAAGAAGGAACATGGCAATCATAAGAAAGCTGGCTTCCTCATAATCAAAACCCTTCAGCATGGAAAATACAGCGCCGGCTGTCAGGAAAAATAAAGTGAGGACATAGGCTCCATCCAGACGCTGCTGAAGACCACGCGCTGTGATAAGAAGGGCCACGCCCATGACGCTGGCCAGAAGATGCGAGATCTCGATGGAGGCCAGCGGCAGCACGGACTCGATGCTATGCAGACGGGACCAGTTTTCGGGCGTGGCTCCCGAAACCAGCAGAACCAAACCCGAAAGAAAAGTATAAAAAGCAAAGAGACTGGGAGCCACAGCCGAAAACCAGGGTTGACCCAGTCGAGCAAAGCGACGAAATCCGGTGGACATGCGGCTGAGTTCAAGTCCGAGGAGCATGATGATTCCGGGTATCAGGGGCAACAGATAGTAGATCGCACGATACACCAGAAGAGCCCCCAGGACCGTCCCGGCATCAGCCTGGTTTTTGAGCGCCAAGACAAAAATACTCTCGATAACACCGAGTCCGGCCGGGATGTGGCTGATGCTTCCAGCGGTGATAGCCACAATATAGATTCCCAAAAACTCGCCATAAGACAGGCCGGTCACGGGAAAAAGAACCGCGTAAAGAACCCCGCTGGTCGTGAGCCAATCTGCGAGCGCCAGTCCCAGTTGAATGAGGGCCAGTCGCGGAGTGGGAAGCGTGACTTCATGAGTTCGAATGATCAGCGGCGCACGAAATCGCAGAACAGCCAGGAAGTATAAGACGACGAGAAGGAGAAAGACGCCTCCCACAATGTGATAAAGGGCAGGTGGCAACGCTCCCAGAAGATGAGTCTCTGGCGGCATCCCGATAAAGACCACCGACCCCAGGATCCCCAAACCTATCCAGTAGGTGACGATTCCAAAAAGCGCCGCTTTCGTTATCGCGATCGCGTTAAGTCCCCAGGCGGCATAGATATGAAAGCGCAGAGCTGTGCCGCTGACTTCGGCAAAACCGAGATTATGACTGAAGACATAGGCGATGAACGAGGCGACAGCTGATTTGCGGTAGGGCAACGAATAGCCCGCATAGCGAAGACCAAAAAAATCGTACCAGGTCAGCACAAAGTAACTCAACACTGTCAACAGGCAGGACAATGCCACAAATCTAACCGGGATGCGCCTGGCTTCCTGAAGCACGGTGTATGGCGGGGTTGTGCTTAATTCACGGGAAAGGACATGCAGAGCAAGTCCAAGCAGAACAACCACGACAGCGGCTGTCGCAAGACGCATAAAAAACCGAATCTTCCCCGTAGGGGAAGCCGAAGCCGGCTGCACTGGATCACTGGGGATGCTTGCGCTCATGTTACACTCTCGATTTCATCCTGAATCATGCGGCTTATTTCAGGTGCATTATGACGAAATATATGAGATCCCGGCACAAGCCGACAGTTCAGCCACCAGCTCGCATTGGGATCCTTTTCACCGGCGATGCAAAGGACAGGCAACTGAGGACCGATGCTCTTCAACTCCGGCTCCAGAGCCAGCGCGTTCGAACTGTAAGAATTACAGATCACATCGCGAAGACGCAGGTGAAAATCTGCATGACGCGCAGGACCTAAAAGGACAAGACACTTCGTACGATTCCGCCAGGCAGGATGAAGGCGAGCGGTCACGAAAGGCAGAACGTCCGCACCTTGCGAATAGCCGATCATGACCAAAGACTCATCCCTCCATAAGGGCATCCAGATCTGCAGTTGCGATTGTATGACCGCTGTGAGTTCCTCGGGACTCCGGGCTCGCCACAGGAAATATCGAAGCGTATTCATTCCGAGCACATCAAAGCCTTGTGAATTAAGCTCCGCAATAAGCCTTTTATCAAACATGACCCAACCCCCTGCACCCGACAGGAACAGTATGAGCGTTTTGCGGTGTCGATACGAAGATCGCTTGGGAAGAAAGACTGAGCGGTTGAACCACGACAGCAGTATTCAGCTTAGGAGAATAAGGAGAACAATGCTTCGAATGATCATGGCATCGGCTTTGCAGTCTGATGGTTCCCAGGATCCTGGGTCGCGCAGCTATGATGCCAGATCACGATGGATTCCAATAGAGAGGCATTATCACCCAATCACAGGTTCACAACGCCAGTCTTACGCAAGCTACAAATCCACAAAGAGCGGCGACCACCAACCAATAGATAACAGGCCCGAATTCGCGGCTGCCGGAGGCAAAATGCAGACCTGTGAAAAGCAGCATCTCAGCAGCGATGGCCAGAGCCGCGAGAGGAGCGAGGAAGCCTGAAGGTTTATAGACAGCGGGAAGAACCAGGGCCAGGGCACAGAGGATTTCAAAGACGCTGAGCGTCAGCCACGCCCCTTGGGGAATGGCCTTCAGAGTCGGCATGGTCTCGCCAGCGGAATTCTTGAACTTCCATAGGGCGCCGACGATCGTATGCAGAGCGAGAAGTACCTGGAGGACCCATACGAAGACATTCACGTTTCACCTCTTCAATGATTGATGGAAAAGAGTTAAATAACTTCAATCTCTGTCTTTGCGAGCTGCACGGGATCCATGACCACATCGATCTCGGTGATCAGGCCATCACGAATGGCGAAGGCAAACGCCACCCGTGGTTTCGATCCCTGGATCCATGTTGCGCCCTCGAAGCCATCAATGAAGGCCAGCAGCGCGCCAGCGGCCTTGCCTTGGAAGGTTCGGGCAATGGTTTTCGGGTCACGCATTTCCGACTCAAATGCTGGGGCACCGCGATGCTGATTGGCGCTCGTGATTTTTATGGCAGCCGCGTCCGCCCGCAAAATAATGTCCGGGGCCAAAAGATTCAGAAGATCCTCGAAGCGTCCTTCCCGCGAAGCTGCAAGAAACGCCGTGACAACCTCCCGCTGCCGTGGACAATCCTCGAGGGCTGTGGACCGCATGCCTCGAACGCGGCGCCTCGCACGACTGGCCAGCTGCCGCGTGGCCGGCACGGAGCGTTCCACGATCGGAGCAATCTCTTCAAAGGAAAGACCGAAAAGATCATGCAGAACAAAGGCCAGTCGCTCAGCCGGATTCAAAGTATCAAGCACCACCAGCAGGGCCGGGCCAACAGAATCCGCCACCAGCGAGGCATCATCGGGAAGGACGCTTCCCAGGTCGGAATCAGGATTCTCGAATGGTGTTTCTCGCCTCGTTCTACGGGAGCGCAGGACATCGAGGCAGACCCGCGCAATCACTGTTGTCAGCCATCCGCTCAGGTTTTCAATCTGCTCCGCATCGGAGCGACTCAACCTGAGCCATGTCTCCTGAACGGCATCATCCGCTTCCTCGGAAGTTCCGAGCATGCGGTACGCTACAGCTTTCAGATGAGCCCTGTTATCCTGAAAGCTCTTGGCCAGCCATTCGCTTTTGTCCATAGTGTTGTTCCTTCCATACTCGACCTTAGGCCCCAGAAGGGCGTTCAATGTCCTGACGCGGCAGCTCCCAGGAATGTGACAACCCTCGGGGAATTTATTCTAACACACCGAAAAGACCGGGAAGTTTAAAAAAATTTCCCAGCCATGCAGGTGATTACCGAAAGCAAGAATCAGGCAGGATTCTTAAAAACCATCAGCACACCTCCTTTCCCAAAACATTACCGATTTGTCTTTGGCAAGCAGTTCAAGGCCTTGCCGCAGGGCCAAAACATCCGGCGCATGAGCGCGATAAGAAGAGAGCAAACGGTTTTTAAGTACTGCGTTTTTCGCAATTTCGTCGCAAGCTTGCGAGGGTCATATGATCAAGAATCCGACGTTTCCAACTGTAGCGGCGCATAAAACCAATCAGCAAGCTGGCCATCAACTCGATACGAAGCCGCGCATCCTGATCGTGGATGATGACGAGGGCATCGTCGCGGTTCTGCGGGATGGCTTCGAGGCTGACGGCTGGACGGTTTGCGTGGCACCGGATGGCGCCCAAGCCCTAGTGATGATGTCTTTTGAAAAATTCGATGCGGTGATGTCCGATCTTCACATGCCGAAGATGAATGGTCTGGAGCTGCTCTACAAGATCAAGACCAAGGAAAACAATCGCTCGGCAAAATTCTGTCTCCTGTCCGGCTGCCTCAATCAGGAGGATTTGAAAAAAGCCACCAGCCTGGGCGTCGCGCATGTGGTCGTCAAACCCTTTGCGATCAAATCGGTCACGAGGAAGGTCCGCGAGGTCTGCGTCCTGAATGAACCGAAAGCCAAGGTATCCTATGACACGAGCCTCATTCGCAGCATCATCAACGCAGCCGAGGAAGTCTGCAACTTCTATCTTGGTGAATCCGTTCAGTTTGGAAAGCCTTATATCAAAACGGATAGCAGCGGCTCAGGCTGCCTGACGGCCGTGATTTCCCTGGCGCGTCGTGAAGCTCTGGGTTCCGTGGCTTTTTCCTGCGATGGCCTTTTTTTCCGGCATCTGGCCACTAAACTTTTCGGTGAGAATATCGCCGGGGTCAAATCGGAAATGATTCGTGATATGGGCGGTGAAATCTGCAACCAGATCACGGGGAAGATTAAAATCAACCTTTCCCGGAACAGCTACCACATCCAGATCGGACTTCCCCAGGTCATCATGGGCAAGGGGCACAGCATCGAGCATCTTGTGGACAGCCCCATCCTGAGAATACCCATGACCTGCAAAGGCTGCGAGCTCGCGATTGAGTTCGCGATGAGCGGCAACCTGAGGGAAGCGGAAGAGAATCACGAGGGCGACGACAGCCCATCCATGGGCCATGACGTTATGATGTTTGATTCATGAAGGGTTTTCCATCATACTCGCTTCGAGGCACGCTTACGATCAGTCAGCGTGCCACCTGTGCACTCATGCACGCGAGCGAGGAACTATGCTGCGGTCCGTACTTAAAAGTCTGCGGGGTAGCGATTGGTCTTTGGCTTTGGATTTTCTCTCGCCATCATTTTTTGAGGTCGTGCCCACGCTCGGGATGACCCGCCTTATCACAACCCTGACTAAAAATTCCATGAATAGGGAGCTGTATGAAAGTACGGCGGGCACATGGCTTCCGATCCAAAGGGGCCTGCAAGACTCCCAGGAACCGCCCGGGCAGCTGGTTTTAAAGCTCTATTTTGCCGCTTTTTTAGGTCCGCGGCCCTGCTTTCTCGATCTCAGAGCGGAGCGCTTCCAGACGGGCAGCTGGAACCCTCAGCCTTGGATATTCGCCTTCTCTGATGACTTCACAAGCGCGATGCGTAGGGTGTATCAGGGGTTTTACGAGAACGAGCCCCAGCTTTTCCAAGACGGCCTCAAGGCTCTCGATCTGCAGCACAGTGAAGAGCTGTTCCTGGACCTCTTCGGTCGTGTTCAGGATGGGACCATGGTGTTTCGCCTGCAGGACTTTCGGGACTCATTTCACAGGATCTTTGTCTCCTGCAAAGAGAACAAAACCTCGCTTCATCCGGAATTTTTGCCCCTGGGCCTTTTGCTGTTCAGCCTTTATGAACACGCTGAGCACCTGGGTCTTCCTCTTTCACCCGCCGAGGCCTGGCGGTCGGTGCGGCTGTATTTTTCCAAAAGCAAAGGAGAGTCGGCGTGAAGGTGGTCATCGTGGGGGCTTCAGGATTCGTGGGGCGGGCGCTTTTGGAGAACCTGCAGAGTGAAAAGGACCTCGAATTAACGGCCTTGAGCCGTTCCATTCCCAAGGAATCCCGAGAGCGCGTACGCTGGGTGAGCTGTGATCTGCATAATCTCAAGGATCTGGAGCAGGCGCTGACGGGACAGGATGTGGCGATCTACCTTGTTCATTCGATGCTTCCGACAGCGCGTTTGAATCAGGGGAATTTCGCGGATTTCGACCTTATCCTGGCCGATAATTTTGCGCGTGCCGCCCGGCTGAAAGGGGTGAAGCATGTGATCTACCTGAGCGGCTTCATCCCGGATGAAGCGAAGCTCTCGGAGCATCTGCGAAGCCGCCTGGAAGTGGAGCAGACCCTTCAGGCTTATCTGCCGACAACAGCTCTGCGTACCGGCATCATACTCGGCGCCGCGGGTTCGTCATTTACCATCGTCTTGAATCTGGTTCGCCGTTTGCCCGTTATGCTATGCCCGCGGTGGACGCTCAACCTTGGTCAGATCATAAGTCTCAAAAATGTCATCGACGTGATCAAGGTCTGTCTCTACGAAAAGGAATTGCAAGGCAAAACCTGGGATATCGGAGCGGAGCCGCCGATCAGTTATCTCGATATGATGAAAGAGACGGCTGCTGTCTTGAACCTTCGGCGACATTTTCAAGCCATTCCCTGGATGAGCCTTGGTCTTTCGAAACTCTGGGTCAGCCTGATCTCTGGCGCTCCGAAAAATTTGGTTTATCCTTTGATCGACAGCCTCAAGTCCTCGATGAAGGTGCGCAGTTCCCATCGCTTTCCGGGAGGCTACATTCACTTCATGTCCTTTCGGGAAGCCGTAGTCGATCTTCTGCCAGCTTTGCAAAGCGGCCTTTCATCCAAGCCCTATGCTTTTGCCCGCGGCGGAAAAGGACCGAACGATAATCGCGTGCGTTCGATACAGCGCGTGCCTTTACCGGCTGGTCGCGACGCCGCTTGGGTGGCCGAAGAATACCTGCAGTATCTGCACCAGCTTCTGCCTTTTCTGATTACGGTCACGCGCGAAGGTCCCATTGCGGATTTTCGTCTGAAGCTCTTGGGTCTTGTTCTTTTGCGGCTCCGCTATGCACCCGAGCGGAGTCGTCCCGATCGTCAGCTCTTCTATGTCGTGGGCGGTCTTCTTTATCGTCGCGGCCCATGGAAGGCCCGCCTCGAAATGCGGGAGGCGCTCGACAAAACCGTATGCCTTGTGGCTTTGAATGACTTCCGTCCAGCCCTCCCCTGGCTGATTTATGTCATCAGCCAGGCCCAGGTGCACCGCTGGTTCATGCAGAAATTTGCCCGTCACCTGCAGGCGATTTGTAATTTTGAGAAAGACTCGGCATCCCACCCTGGTCAACTTTCGAAAAATATTGTCCAATAAGGAAAACAACGCAAAGGAGTTTTCATGAAGGCCAAGATTCCATTGATCGCAAGGGTGCTGCTGGGGCTGGTGTTCCTGTTCGGGGGCATTACGGGACTTTTGAATCTCGTGCCCCCACCGCCCGATCTGCCCGAACGCCTTCAGACATTCAATGCGGGACTCATGGCTTCGGGTTACTTCTTTCCACTTTTGAAAGGCACCGAAACGATCTGCGGTCTTCTCCTGGTCACGGGATTCTTCGTCCCACTTGCCCTTGTGGTCCTGGCTCCGATCGTGATCAATATCATCTTCGTTCACGCGTTCCTTGCGCCGGACGGCCTGCCTTTGGCGCTGATTATCGGGCTACTGACCGCCTATCTTGCTTTCTTT
>NZ_DASTAT010000021.1 GCF_035712445.1 Oligoflexus sp.
GAACGATTTCTTTCATAGATGGTTTGTACGAAGCAGGACCCGCTTTTTCCCGCTTCAAAACGCCAGGTCTTGAGCGCCTCTTCGGTGAATTCGTGGAAGGTCGGCTCGGATTGATCCATGGATATGACCCGCGTGACAACGCCCTGATCGTTATACTGGCATTCATAAAGATGGGTGACGCAGGTGTCGCCCGCGTTCTTCCAATCCTCTGGCGTGGGTTCGGCGAGGCTTGAATTTTTAAGGGCAGGCTGACCGCTTCCTATCACCGTCAAAGGCGGGAAGTTCGGTCGAGGGAACGACATCATATTCGTTTCGGGTTTGGGAGTGCTGGAGCAGGCTCCGAGCAGCAGGATGGCGCCAAGCTTTTTCATCGGTTTTCCCTTGGTTTTGCAGTGGAATCAGAGCGGACCGCGATCACAGCCGCGGGCGAGTTTCCGAGCGGCTTCGTCGACGCTGCCGAGGTTTTCGACATCTTGAAAACCCAAGGTTTTCATGAGTTCCATGGCGCGGCCGGAGCGATTGCCGCTGCGGCAGTAGACTTTATAGGACGCGTTCTTATCGAGCTTGGAAACCTGGTCTTTGAAATCGGGCCCATTCCAGTCGATGTTCATCGAACCTGGAACGCGAACTTCACTGTACTCTTCGGGCGTGCGGACATCGAGGATCACGGGTTGCTTGGCGGACATGCTTACTTCCTAAGAGGGATTTTAAGGTACGAGACACCGTTGCGCTCGGGCGCTGGCAAATGACCGGCATCAATATTGATCTGGACGCTGGGAAGAAGGAGGCGCGGGGCGCTGAGGGTCGCGTCCCTTTTTTTGCGGAAGCTGACGAACTCTTCGCGCGTGGTGCTGGCCTTCAGCTGTATGTTTTTTTGTTTCTGCTCGCTCACAGGGCAGTGAAAGGCGAGGGGGCGGCCGCCGGGCATATAATCGTGACAGACGTAGAGCTGATAGTGATCCGGGAGCTGGAAGAGTTTACGATGCACCGAATCATAAAGGTCCTCGGCGCTGCCGGCGGGGAAATCGCAGCGGCCCGTGCCATAATCCGGCATGAAGATCGCGTCGCCGACGAAAACCGCTTCACCGATGATATAGCTGGAGCAGGCCGGGGTGTGGCCGGGCGTGTAGAGGGTCTTGATCGTCAAGGAACCGGCGTTGACGGTTTGCCCTTCGTGCAGGAGGAAATCGAACTGCCGCCCGTCAGTGGGAAAGTCCGGGTCCAGATGAAAGATGTCTTTGAAAATTTTTTGCACCGACGTGATGTGGGCGCCGATGCCGATTTTGGCGTTTGGGATTGTCTTTTTCAGGATCTGGGAGCCGCTGACGTGATCAGCGTGGGCATGGGTTTCCAGAATATAATGGACCTTGAGGCCACGTTCCTTCACGTAAGCCAGAACTTTTTCCACGGAATGTTCGCTTAGGGAGGAGGCGGCGGGATCATAGTCCCAGACGGGATCAATAATGACGGCATCCAGAGTCGCCGCATCGTGGACAACATAGGTCAGGGTCCATGTGTCCTGGTCGAAGAATTCCTTGACTGTTTCTTTCATGCATTCCTCCTTGCAGTCTTCATATCTGCCAGGGCCAGCTGCGCATGGGAATAGAAAAATTGGACGACCAGAGCGGACGCGGCTGCGGGGAGGGGAGTCGGTCGTGAGGGCGTGACAGCTGGCTGCGGACAAGGGGCTGCGACTGGGGTATTCTGGGGGCCAAACGATTGGATGTGAGGCTTCATATTATGAATCAGGACTGGATCAATGCATTGCTGGGCGGGGTCATCATTGGGGGCGCCGTGTCCCTTATGCTGCTTTTGAATGGGCGGGTGACCGGCATCAGCGGGATCATCAACGGGGTGCTGTCTCCGGTCAAAGGCGATACGGGATGGCGGGTCCTTTTTGTGCTCGGCCTCGTGCTGGGGGGCTTTGCCGTGCGCGCAATGAATCCCGAGGTTTTTTCCGGGCAGCTGGATACGGGTTTGGGATCGACTGTGATCGCGGGGCTCCTGGTGGGTTTTGGAACCGTCATGGGTAGTGGCTGCACGAGCGGGCACGGCGTCTGCGGGATCAGCCGTCTGTCGCCGCGGTCTTTGGTGGCAACGATGGCCTTTATCGCGGCTGGGATGCTGGCTGTGGTGCTCTTCAAAAGTTTGGGGATACTGTCATGAAGAATGGACTCGCGGCTTTGGTGGTGGGTTTTATTTTTTCACTGGGGCTTGGGATATCGGGGATGACTCAGCCTCAGAAGGTGGTGGGGTTTTTGGATCTTTTCGGGAATTGGGATCCGTCTTTGATGTTCGTGATGGTTGGGGCGATCGGGGTTCACATGGTGAGCTATCGCATCATTCGGCGGCGGCATTCGCCGCTTTTATCGAGGGCCTGGCATGTGCCCGAGAAAAAAGAGATTACGCCGGCGCTGGTTTCAGGGGCTGTGATTTTCGGAATTGGCTGGGGATTGGCTGGTTTCTGTCCGGGTCCTGCGGTCACCGCTCTGGCGAGTTTGAGCGTGAAGCCTTTGGTTTTTGTCGTGAGCATGATCGGGGGAATGCTGATCTTCCGTGCGGTGGACCAGAGGTTGAATCTTCAGAAGTGAGATCGGAAGGGGGCAGATCCGAAAGTGGACCGGCCCACCCCAAGCCTTTTATGGATATCCTCCTCTGTGTGGGTGGACGTGAACCTGATTTCACGAGACTGCGGACCTGGTCACGGGGGGCGTGACCTTTTCCCCGAGACTACGGACCTGGTCACGGGTGGGCGTGAGCCATCACATCAAAGCGCAGACTTGAACCAACACCCGGGGCGGTAGCCCAACTCATAATTCATATATTGAGTGCAGGTGTGCTTCGCGGAAATCATTTCGGCCTCAGGGCTGTTGCGTTTGCTGCCAAGGTCTTTGCCTGGGATCAGGTTCATATCGAATTCCAGATCGCAAATCGCGCCAGCCATCATCGTATCCAGGCGGCACTGGCCCTGAGGGTGGCCGTTGTAGGTTTTGCTGACCACTTTGGTGTCCGGCGTGTCCCAGCTGACTTTTTTCAAGCCTTTGGAACCAGCCAGATCCGCGATGGATTTACTCGCCATCATCAGGCGGTAGCAAAGATTCTGATCATCGCGGGAACGCCACACGGAATCACACTGGGCCTTGGGCAAGGCGGGGATGAGTTCGCGGGCTTCTTCATTCTTCGAACGCTGATTCTTCCAAAGGACCTTGCCGCAGCTTAAGGTCGCAAAATAATCCGACTGCCCTTCATTCGCCGCCCACTGGGCCGAGAAAGGATAGCCAGCCAGGTGATGGCCCAGTTCATGGCACAGCACCAGGGTGAAACCGTCACGCGTGACCTCAGGACGCCGGGCGAGGCCTCCGTACATATTCACGTTCCAGGTCCTGCCGAGCTGCATGGCGCTCGCGTTGACCGTATTGTTGGTCCATAGTCGTTTGACGGCGAGCGTGGCGCCGTGGGTTTCCTTGATCATTGGTCCGTAAATCGCCTCGACCTCGTCGATCACATCATTGAAATCCTGCTCCGAAACATTCGATGCCCGCAGAAGGCTGTCTTCAAGATGCAAATCATTGGGAGGAAGGAAATCGCCAAAAGCCGGAGCGGCGATCAGAGGAAAACACGTAAATAAAAACTTGTAATATCCAGTTAGCATCTTCGTCTCCTAACGGTAAAAAAATAAACCTGCTTATGCAACGCCAGAGTCTTTTGATTGGCTGGTCAAAACAATTTACGATTGCTAAATTTTTCGTGGCTTGCGCGAAAATAATTTTTTCCCAACACGCATTCAAAGGCCTTGAAATGAAGCCTTTGCGCGAAGTTTTTGAAATTATCCAATAACGCATCGGGAGTGAAGCCTCATGCATACATGCGGCATTATTCAGTTTTGAATAGGTGCAATTACCCTCATTCCCAACTGCAACTGCCGACCCCATTCGATCGTGCTCGCCTGCGGCGCTTATCCCACCTGTGAATTGCCTCTCTTCAGTAATTGCGCTAAAAAAAGCGGGAGAAGGTCATCGTGTGATGTCCTGTCCTTTTTTGAAAAGGAGAATTCAGATGGGCTCACTTCAAGACAAGGTCGCGATCGTCACCGGAGCAGCCTCGGGCATTGGACGTTCCCTGGCGCACGCCATGGTGCGGGAAGGGGCCAAGGTGATCATCGCGGATCTGCAGGAACAGGGCGGTCATGAAACGCAGCGCATGATCGAGGATCGTTATCCGGGTTCGTCCGTTTTTATCAAGGCGGACGCGTCGCGTTTTCAGGATCATGAATTTTTAGTGAAGGAAGCCGAGCAGCGCTTCGGAGCTTTGCATATTGCTGTCAACAACGCCGGCATCGCGGGACCGATGGCGCCGACGGGGGATTACCCGCTGGAAGCTTGGGAGCACGTTGTCGCCGTGAACCTTTCCGGTGTGTTCTACGCAATGCGAGCCCAGATTCCGGCCATGCTGCGCGCGGGCAAAGGCTCGATTGTGAATATCTCATCGATCCTTGGACGCGTGGGTTTCTCGAATGCCCCTGCCTATGCTGCAGCCAAACACGGTGTCGTGGGACTGACGGAAACTGCGGCGCTGGAATATTCCAGTCAGGGTTTGCGGATCAACGTCGTAGGCCCGGCCTTCATTCGCACACCGATGATAGCCGAAGCCTTGACCGAGGAAGCCCTGCAAGGGATCGTGGGTTTGCATCCCATAGGACGTTTGGGGGAACCCGAAGAGGTGGCCGAGCTTGTGGTATGGTTGAGTTCAGATAAAGCCTCTTTCGTTACCGGATCCTACTACGCGGTCGATGGCGGGTATCTGGCTCGATAAAGTATTGGGTAAGAGTCAAAAAAAACGGTGGTTCCTCCGATAAGAACACAGAGTTCTTAAAGGAGGAATCATGAAGCGAAGGGACTTCATTAAAGGCGCTGCCGCCGGCGGTGCCCTGCTCTTTATCCCCGGAATTTCAGCATGTACGCCGCAGGATTTTAGCCTGGAACGAGCCCTGAGCGTTATAGAGAGCCTCAAACATTCCCGCTCGCTCAGGAGCCGGGGACCCCAGTCGGCATTTCAGATCCTTATGCACTGCACGCAAAGCGTGGACTGCGCGCTGGTCGGTTATCCCGAAATGAAACCCGAATGGTTTCAAAATTCCATCGGCAAGGCTGCCTTCCACGCCTTTTCCCTTATGGATCAGATGAAGCATGATCGCACGGCTCCCATTCCCGGCATGCCTGTGCCGGCCAAGGATGGGGATGTTCAGTTAGCGCTTCAGGAGCTGGAGGCCGCGTTCCTGAAGCTCAAGGGCATACCAGCGGTCTACCCCCACTTTTTCTTTGGGGCGTTGAGCCATCGGGAAATGGAACGCATCCAGGTGCTGCATCTTATGAATCACCTGGAGCTTTTGGAGTGGAAAAAGGCTTGAGTTGAATAAAGAAAGGGCCGGTGATGCGATCACCGGCCCTCTTTGATCATCGGTTATTCGCTTCAAGGAACCCAGGGTTGGAAAGCATTCGCCGGAATGCCGGCCGCTCCCACCAGACCAGGGAAGTTTTCTTCCAGAAGATTCTTCATCGTCCGCCGCTTGACCCAATCCAGTCCAGCCTGCGTATAAACTTCGGGACGATAGTCCACGGTGAAGAAACGGTCGCTCAGAAGACGGCGCGAGGCCATGAGGGTGAAGACCTGGAATGCGGTTTCACCAAAACCGTAACCATCAGGTCGAACCGATTCTGCAAGGCAGCCGATCATAAGATCGAGTTTTTCCACGTCGCCGTGATAGAGACGCTCCAGTTTTTCCAGGGTCGCGGCATGCTGGGCCGGCAGCGGTTCTTCGCTATAGCGCACGAAAAGGTCACGGAAGCTGCCGATCGGTTTCAGACCCAGCTGACGCCGGAACTCATTGTAACGGGGAATACCACGCTCGCGGTCGCGGATGATATCCACGGTCCCCAAATCAAAGGGGCCCACCATGGGAATCTTGAGATTCTGCAGGAACGCGGGATAGTTATTCAGCGTCAGGGCCCCAGGATGGGTGATGCCGAAACTATACCAAAGGCTGTCGAATCCATAGCGGTCGATGGCATGCTCGGCCTTCTGCTCGCGCGTTTGATCCATGGCCAGCGAAGCCAGGCGTTTTTTGTTGCGCGCGCTGTAAACATCCAGGGAGTCTTTGACCAAAGGATGCATCCGATAAACGGAAACAAATTCCTCGGTCAGGGTATAAGGCACTCCATAGTGATCGGTTGGACCACCGATGATACCATTCAGCGCCTTGCTCATCATTTTGTTTGGATCGATCGCCACACCAAAGAGCGGCAAAAGCTGATCGGTCATGCCGCCCAAGGCACCGAGCTGGTCGCCCAGGGGCGTGCCCTTGAGGCCGAACCAGTTGCTGTACATACCCTGAGCCAGGACGGGGTTGTTCAGAATCGCAGGCGTCCATTCCACAGTATGAATCTTGGCCATCACCGCGCTATTGATCAGGCGCGCCTTATCAAAAAGTTCCTGGTCCTTCATCGCAGGATAAAGCGAGGCGAGGTGAGCGGCGATCGCATTATGCTCACGCACGAACGCTGTGTGCATCAGGCTGAGACCCAGCCACCAGTTGTCGGAAAAACCAGTCTGAACGCGACCCCAGCGCGTGGGCAGGCGGCCGTTATCGAGCTTCAGCTGACCCTTTTTAAAAGTCCGAAGACCGGCGAGGGTGCGGGCATCGCTGCCATAGATCTGGGAACCGTCCCACCAGTGAGTATTTTCGTTGCGGAAGGCGAGATCATAGAGAGAGGAACCATCCTCATCGCGCGCCGTGCGGCGAATCTTCATGAACTGATCATCCGAGTCCTTGGAATCAACCAGGGGATCATCACCCCGCAGCGGAACCTTGATGGGATTGCGAAACTGATTGGCGCCATGGGAAAACCAGTCATGAATCATGAACTGAATCCAGGCCGCGGCGATAAAGTTCAACGACTCGGCGGGCTTGAAGGAATCACGCGTGAGCAGCTCGCGGCTGATATCCCGTGGGTTGGGGCTCAGGATTTCCGCGTCAGGCACCTCGGCAGGCAAGGTCGCGGGATTCACGTTGCGACCGAAGTGAACACCCGCCGCACCCATGCCGGGAACG